>WGBC01000078.1 GCA_015494535.1 Nitratiruptor sp.
ATCTCTTTTACTTGTGCTTCATTGAGCATTATTGTCTCCTTACGTTTTAAATTGGATAAATTTTATCCTATTTAGCTTTGAAAAAGATTAAGGAGAAAATTAGAAGGAAAAAAGAGCCTGGCGCTTATGCACCATGCTCTTCGAGAATCGTTTGGGTGATTTTGTAGCTACAAAATTTTGGTCCACACATTGAGCAAAACTCAGCCTCTTTGAAGACATCTTGGGGCAACGTTTCATCGTGATATTCTCTGGCTCTTTCTGGATCGAGTGCTAGTTCGAATTGCTTGTTCCAATCAAACTTATACCTCGCATCACTCATGGCATCATCCACGTCTCTTGCACCTTTTCTGCCCCTTGCAATATCCGCTGCATGCGCAGCAATCTTATAGGCAATAATGCCTTCACGCACATCTTGAGCATTTGGCAGTCCTAGGTGCTCTTTTGGCGTTACATAGCAGAGCATGCTCGCTCCATACCATCCAGCCATTGCAGCGCCTATCGCGCTTGCTAGATGATCATATCCTGCTGCAATATCAGTAACAAGCGGCCCCAAAACATAAAAAGGCGCTTCATGGCAGTAATCTCGCTCGATCTTGATATTGCGCTCAATCTGATTCATAGGTACATGCCCAGGACCTTCAATCATTACCTGCACATCCTTCTCCCAGGCTTTCAATGTAAGTTCTCCCAAGACTTTAAGCTCTTCAAGCTGCGCATCGTCACTAGCATCCGCCAGACATCCAGGGCGCAAACTATCGCCAAGAGACAAGCTCACATCGTATTGGCGACAAATTTCCAAAATATCGTCAAATGCTGTATAGAAAGGATTTTCTTTGTGATAGTGCATCATCCAAGCTGCCATCAAGCTACCACCACGACTTACTATCCCCATCTTTCTTTTTGCCACAAGAGGCATGAATCGCAACAAAAAGCCAGCATGTATCGTAAAGTAACTCACCCCCTGCCTGGCCTGGCGTTCAATCACTTCTAGCATCTTGTCGATTGTCAGATCTTCTATTTTATTATTACAATCGTGCAAGATCTGATAGATTGGCACCGTACCGATCGGTACTTCGGCATGCTTGATAACTTCTTCTCTGATCGCATCCAAATCCCCGCCAGTAGAGAGATCCATAATGGTATCCGCTCCATATTTTTGGCATACCTTTACCTTTTCAACTTCACCCTCTATATCGCTTGCCAAGGCGCTGCTACCAATATTAGCGTTGATTTTGCATTTGGCAGCAATGCCTATAGCCATAGGCTTTTGATGGGTATGGTTTATATTGGCCGGGATTATCATCCTGCCACGCGCCACCTCTTTACGCACAAGCTCAGGTTCCAATCCCTCCACTTGCGCAACATATTCCATCTCTTCTGTAATGATGCCTTGTCTTGCATAATACATCTGCGTTCTTACTCTATCATCATTTTTTCTTTTTTCTACCCATTCTCGTCGCATCTTTTCTCCTTAAAGCTTAAATATGCAAGTAGTTTTCCACAATATTACTTAAAAAAGATAAAAAAAAGCTTTTATTATGTATAATTTTGTAACATTTTAGAAAAAAGGATGAATTTTGTCCGATTTAACCTTGGTGTTACTGGGTGCCGGAGAGTCTAACCGCTTTGGTTTGCCAGTCAAAAAGCAGTGGCTGCGTATCGGCGATATGCCACTATGGCTTTTTGTAACGAAACGCTTTACATCGATGGCAACTTTCAAGGATGTCATCATCACCGCACCACGCCATGAAAAGCGCTTTTTCGAGAGATATTGCGACTTCAAAGTGGTCGAAGGGGGCACTACGCGGCAAGACTCCATCAATAACGCTTTGGATTTCGTGCAGAGCGAATACGTGCTCATAAGCGACATTGCAAGGGCATGCATCAAAGAAGATGTGCTAAAGCGTATCATCGAGCACAAAGGCGTCGCTGATTGCGTAGCCCCCTACATCCCGTCCCCCGATACCGTAGTGTATCGAAACGAAACAATAGACAGAAGCGAGGTTAAACTCATCCAGACGCCTCAACTCTCTCGCACAGCTCTCTTGCGCCAAGCCTTGCAGGGCCAAGAGTTTACCGACGAGAGTAGCGCCATGAGAGCTATTGGTGCCAGAGTTGCTTACATACCAGGAGATATTGCCCAAAGAAAGCTTACCTACAAAGAGGATCTCCAAGCCCTATCCTGCCTAAAGCCCCCAAGCTCAAAACAGCTTGTTGGACACGGCTTTGACGTGCACGCATTTTGCGAAAATAGACCACTATTTTTGTGCGGTGAAGAGATAGCCTACCACCAAGGGCTTGTAGGACACTCTGATGCAGACGTGGCTATTCACGCCATCATCGATGCGCTTCTTGGGGCTGCCGGCTTTGGCGACATTGGAGAGCTTTTTCCAGATAGTGATGAGGCGTATAGAGATATAGATTCCAAGATTTTGCTGGATCGCTGCGCCAAGCTGCTGAGAGCTTGCGGATTTGAGATTGGCAATATCGATCTTACCATCATGGCACAAGCGCCAAAGCTTTTGGATTATAAGCCTGCCATGCAGCGCAATATCGCAAAAATTTTAGACGTTCCACAGTTTCATATAAACATCAAAGCAACAACTACAGAAAAGCTTGGATTTATCGGGCGAAAAGAGGGGATTGCTGCACAAGCGATCGCCACTTTGTACTATTTTGATTGGAGTAAAGCATGAAAGTTTTAATAGTTGAGAGCGACATATACTTAGCACAAAGTATCTCTGCCAAACTCTCAGAAATTGGCTATGGTTGTACCATTGCCGCTGGCATCAAGGAAGCACTGGAAGATAAAAACTACGATGTGGTGCTCCTTTCTACCAATATCAATGGCCAAGATTTCTATCCGGTACTTGATGCTTTCAAAGAAAAAATTATTATTCTTCTTGTCTCCTACATCTCTCACGACACCGTTTCTGAGCCTCTCATTCGTGGAGCCAACGACTACGTGATCAAGCCCTTTATGATGGAGGAGCTTATTAGAAAGATGAAGCACTTCATCGAGCATGAGCGGCTCAAAAAGGAGAACTTAGCATACAAAGAGTATATCGCCAGTTCCTTTAGAGGACTGCATGTGGATAATATCTCCATCAAAGATCCACTACCGCTCTTTATTAAAACAAACTACCAAAAGTATGCGGATGCCTACGCTTTTGAGTTTGCAAAGCTCTTGGACGAGCCATTTCGCTTCTATTCGCTATCACAAAAGGGAACCATTGCCAAAATACGCAACGAAAAAGAGTCCCAACTACTCTACATTACCGACTATCAGACTCTCAAAAAGAGTGAGAGAATCCTCTTTCTAGAAGCCATCGAAAACAAAAGAGCTATCGTCTCCACCACGGAGAATCTAGAAGAGGAAGTGCCATTTAAGACACTAGAGCTCAAAAGTGACAACAAAATCTTCGATCGCAATGATATTTTAACCATTGACGAGTACGTCAAATACATTATCCTCAATTATCAGCACAAATTTCCCGATACTACTCTTTCAAAAAAGCTAGGAATCTCCCGTAAAAGTCTCTGGGAGAAAAGGAAGAAGTATGAAATCTTCAAGAAAAAATAGACTCTTTATCGATCGTGAAGCCTTGGCCACCTTAGCCCTCGTACAAGAGGGGCTTTTGCATCCGGTTGATAAACTCATGAATAGCCAAGAGGCAAAAAGCGTAGACGAAACAAAAGAGTACAAAGATAAATCTTTTCCCTTCTCTTTTATTTTCGCCCCTGCTGGCAGACGAAATCTAGAGGTTTTGAAACAGTTGCAAAAAGGCGATGTAGTTGAGCTTTTCGAAAACAACAAAAAGGTGGGCGAAATCACGACCGAAGAGGTTTTTGAGATCGATCCACTCGAGCGACTCAAAAGCATCTACGGCACCTCCGATACTTCACATCCAGGTATCGCCGCTACGCTCAAGCGCCTCGGCAGCTTTGCCATAAGCGGTGATTTTTGGGTAGAGTTTGATGAGATCAAAAGGACAAAAGAGCTTATCGCTCAACGAAAAAAAGAGCTCAAAGCAAAAAACGTAGCTGCCATTATGCTTGCTGCCAAGCCACTGCATAGAGCACACGAGAGGCTTATTCGTCTCACTCTAGAAGAGAGCGACTTAGTAGTGCTTTTTTTACTCAAACCCTATATAAATGAAGAGTTTTCATACGATCTTCGCCAAAAGACGCTAGAGTTTTTCGTCAAGAACTACCTTCCCAAAAACAGAGTCCTCATAGTCCCTCTGGAAAATACCTATATATTTGCGGGATTCAACGAGCTCATTTTGGATGCCATCGTGGCGCAAAACTATGGCTGCACCAAGCTGGTGGTTGGCAAAAATCATGCGGGACTTGGGCTATACTATGATAAAAACAGCGTCAAAAGTATTTTTGATAAGCTCAAAGGGATCAACATTGCAATAGAGACCATCAGCGAGTTCGTCTATTGTGACGAGTGCAAGACGTTGGTGAGCACCAATACCTGTCCTCATGGCTCACACCACCACATCTCCTATCACGCGGATTCTATATTAGAACTGCTTAAATTGGGTATCTTGCCGCCAGCAGTGCTTGTAAGAAAGGAGATAAGCGCAATCATATTGAGCCAGCTCTTCCCAAACCGCTTCAAAAATCTTGAAAAACTCTTTGCCGATCTCATTCCAAATCCGGGACTTATGATCAAGCACAACGAAAAAGATTTCTATATTGAGCTTATGAAGCTCTACCAGACTACATCCCTCACATAAGGACTTTTTATGCGTCGCTGTTTTTTGACAGGATGTTTTAGTGGGCTTTTACCAAAGGCCCCGGGAACTTGGGG
>WGBC01000079.1 GCA_015494535.1 Nitratiruptor sp.
AGTCCAAGCTCTTTTTCGATTTTTGCCTGATCAAAGCCGCATATCCAGCGACTCCCTACCAATACTACCGGCACGCCTCTACATCCATGGCGCAGGCAGTCTTGGGCCGCCTTTTGATCTTTGCTAATATCGATCTCTTTAAATTTAATCTGATTTTTCCTAAAAAACTGCTTGGCTCTCGTGCACCATACGCATCCTGGACTTGTAAAAAGCACCACTCTTTTTTGACTCATGCCACCTCCTTCGCTAAATTTGCACAAATGAGTTCACCTATATTTTTGCCAATATGCCCAGCAACGACCGAGCATTTGACTTTGAAAAGGAAATAGACCCTCTTATCTTTTTGATTTTCCATCACCTCATAGTTGCCCATCCCCTTGGCTAGCACTACATCGGCATTTAAAAAGATCTCTTTTGCCTCTTTGCTGGCTCTATCCAACACAAATCCCGGCGTATCCACGCCGCTATCGACAAGCTCGCACACTTCGTCAAGCCCAGCTTCCTTAGCTTCTTTGATTGTTACATCATTAATAATAGGCTTGCCTCTTACAAAGTAGTATACATCCAAATTAAATGCTCTTTTTATCTCTTGTATCAAAAGCTTATCAAAAAGATGCTCACCCACATTATCACCAATAATAACTAGCCTTTTAGCCTGCTCCAACTCCTCAAAAAAGGCTTTTTGATGATCGATGGCAAAAGGCGAACTAAAGACTCTTTCAAACTCTTCTTCAAGCTTAAAAGCAACCTGCGTGGCAAAATCGATCACGTTGCCAGCCACTGAGACTCTTAATGCAGTTGTTAAAGGATTGCTACTTTCTTGAATTCTCTCTTTGGCTTGCACCACAAAAGGTTTGGCATGCTCTACTATCTTTTGTTTTTGCTCAGCATACACATCCTCGATCCCTGCAACCTGCGCCAAACGCTCATATAGAGGCACCGCCGCCTCTGGCGGGCTCTGCTCGCTATCGATGCTTGCTAGCACCCTGGCAGCCTCTTGCATCATATCCTTGGCACACCGCTCGTCACACTCCAAAGCTTTTGTCACGCGCAGGGCTTGATCATACAGACAACTAAAGCAATCAGGCCTGAGTTGCATCTATAAGCACTTCCACTTCGCTAGAATCGGCTTCTACCTTTTTGGCTTTGGCAAGACGATCCTCTTGAAGCTTAGCTCTAAGTTCTGTATCATCAATAGCTAGAATCTGCATAGCCAAATATGCAGCATTCACTGCTCCAGCTTTGCCCACTGCCACAGTAGCTACGGGCATGCCTGCCGGCATCTGCACGGTGCTCAGCAGCGCATCCATACCATCCATGAAGCCACCTTTCATGGGCACGCCAATAACGGGCTTGACGGTAAGACTTGCTACAACTCCTGCTAAATGCGCAGCCATCCCGGCGGCGCAGATAAACACTTTTGCCCCTTTCTCTTCGGCTTTTACCACATACTCTTTGGTACGCTGCGGACTCCTGTGTGCGCTTGAGATGATAAGCTCATAAGGCACGCCAAACTTATCCAAAATCTTGGAGCACTCCTGCATCACATCATAATCGCTCTTACTGCCCATAATGATTGAGATAAACCGCATTGTTACTCCTTTATTTTATTGCTGCTTTTTTGTATTCATCTGTTGCATCTGGCACATAGATATGAAACTTCTCAAATACAAAACCCAAAAAATAGATACTGGCATAGATACTAACGCCAATAGATAAAAGATTTGTAATTATAATGAAGTTTTGCTGAGAGATGTGTAAGAAAAACTTCACCACCCCAACCACCAATCCTATTGCGATATTGGCAAGCGCCACGGCTACTACCACGCGCCACTGCCACGCCCACCAGATAGGCAAGATCTTAGACAATTTTGCTCCTTAAAAAGCTAAAAGCTGGCAGAGGGCAAGGGAGTTTTACAGGATTTATGTTGCCGCTATGGATACACTCATACTCTTTGTTTGCTTCAATCTTCTCCAAACGCAGCCACCACTTGCCATCTTTTTCAAAAATCTCTCCAAGCTCATTTTTGCAGGGCTCAATCACGCTACCCATAGGTGCTACAATCTCCAAAGCATCGCCTTTGCAGATCTTATCTTTTGTGAGAAAATGCTTGCCATCTTCTGTCACTTCCGCTTTTACTTGGTGCGTACCTTCACTAATGGAGCTATCAAGCTTTTGAGTGTCGCTCTTTTCATAAGGGCGATGCACCAAATAGGCATCGCTAAAGCCCCTGTGCTTGGTGGTATGCAGCTCCTCTTGATACTTTTTAGCATCAAATTTTCCTGCATAGTAGTCATCTATCGCCATACGGTAGGCTTTTGTGGCTGCCGCTACGTAGTAATCGCTCTTGGTGCGCCCCTCAATTTTGAGGCTGTCAATCACGCCGCTATCCAAAATTTCTGGTATGTGGCTTGCAAGGTTGAGATCCTTTGCATTCATGATATAGGTTCCCTCACCCTCAACCTCTTCAAGCTTAAAGAGCGTGCCTGTTTCCGGGTTCTCGGCATAGAGGGTATATTCAAATCTACAGTCATTGGCGCAGCTTCCTCTGTTTGGCACGCGCCCGCTTTGCAGCGAGCTAATGAGGCAGCGCCCGCTATAGGCGAAACACATGCTCCCATGTACAAAAATCTCAAGCTCCAAATCTGGAAGATGCTTTTTGATCTCAACCAAATCTTTGAGGCTAATCTCTCTTGCGGCAATAATGCGGCTCACCCCCATTTCGTAATAGACTGCCGCATCGAGATAGTTCATCACGTTTGCTTGGGTGGATAGATGCAGCGGGATATGGGGGGCTATCTCCTTTGCCAACTTGATGACTCCTGGTGTGGAGACGATAAAGGCATCGGGATTCATCGCGGCAATCTGCTCAATATGCTTGGCATAGAGCTTGATTTGAGAATTAAAAGGAAAGCCATTGATTGTGGCATACACCTTTTTGCCTAGGCTATGGGCATATTCGATCCCCTCAGCAAAACTCTCATAGCTAAACTCTTTGCCACTCCTAATCCTCAAACTAAAATGGCTCACCCCTCCATACACAGCATCCGCACCATAAGCAAAAGCGATTTTGAGCTTTTTAAGATTGCCTGCAGGACTTAGTAACTCAACCTTTTTCATACCACCTGCCACCATCTATCAATATTAAAAATAAGCTCACACCCATCAAAATCCACCCTCATTGCTCCATCAATCTCTTCAGCAACTTTTTTGTATTTGCCATCAATGAGCTTATAGAGTTTTACTTTTTGTATGGTGTAATCCACCATCATATAGTATTTCACTTCTTCGGTTTCGTAAATGCTGAACTTAATGTTTTGATCTTTTATGGCTGTAGAGGGGCTTAGCACCTCGGCAATGAATGCTGGCGCTTTTTTGGCAAAATCTTTAATTTTTTGGCAGCTCACCAGCACATCCGGTCTTACTACCGTCTCTTCATCTACTATATAATCTAGCTCCGCATAGACAAAACACTCCTTGTTGCATCGCTGCAAAGAGCTTTTGAGATCAAAAACAATTTCGCTCACAATGCCTTGATGCGGTCCAAAGGGACTTGGCGCCATAGCTATAGCTTGTCCCGCAATAAGCTCCCAATCACCCTCCCACTGCTTATAATCTTCATAGGTATAGCGAATCTCATAGGCTAGATTACTCATCTAAAATCCTTAATAGATGCTTATATCCTGTCATCTTGGCGTAATCACCAGCGGTTTTGTCGAAACTATCCTTCACATCTACATCTACCCCGCACTCTTGTACTAAAAATCTAGTAATCTCCTCGTCCCCATACGCCATCGCCGCCATGAGTGGCGTAAAGCCAGATTTTCTCTTGGTGCTGTTTGGATCGATCCCTTTTTCGACCAATATTTTCACGATATCCAATCGTCCTTTTTTTATTGCATCATCAATAAGCCCAACGCCTTCTTCATCCACTTCAAAAATATCGGCTCCTTGCTCTATCAAAAAAAGAAACGTTTCCAAACTTGCTCCAGCCTTGATAGCTACTCGCAACACAGAATCGCCACTCTCAGTACGCAAGGCATTAATATCGTCAATCTCTTCGAGAGCATCCTTGATTCCGAGCAGGCTATCTCTTTTAATCTCTTCAAAAATCCTCATTCCTCATCCCCTATGATATAATTAATTTATATTATAGCAAAAGGAGAGCGGTGCTAGTAGATCTGCACAATCACACGAAGCTTTGCAACCACGCTACAGGCGAAATAGATGAATATATCGAAGCTGCAATAGGGCAAGGGATACAAATCTATGGATTTAGCGATCACGCTCCCATGGAATTTGATCAAAAATATCGCATGAGCCTTGCGGATGCCGATAGATACGAAGCGGCCATCAAAGAGGCGAAAAAACGCTACGAGGATAAAATCGAGATACTTCTTGGCTATGAAGTGGATTTTTTGCCAGGACTCATGGAAGATCGCATATTAAGTGCCGATGTGGACTATCTCATTGGTTCTGTACACTTTCTGCCAAAATCGCAAGGACACACTGAAGTGCTCATTCACCAAGATCTTTGGGGATTTGATAATCCCGAGTTTATCGGCGAATACAAAAACCAAGACATAGATAAAATCTGGGAGGACTACTTTTTAGCCATTGAGCAACTGGCAAAAAGTAGGCTTTTTCAAATTGTTGGGCACTTGGATTTAATCAAGGTCTTTAACTTCAAACCCAAAAAAGATATTCGCCTCATTGCCAAAGATGCCCTTAAAGCCATCAAACGAAGCGGCATGGTAGTAGAAATCAATAGCGCAGGTCTTAGAAAGCCCGTACAAGAAGCCTATCCTAGCAAAGAACTCCTTGAAGAAATATATGAGCTGCAAATTCCTATCACTTTCGCTTCTGACGCGCATGCACCAGAACAAGTTGGCTTTAAGTTGAGTGAAATCGTAACATTGGCAAAAGAGATAGGATTTAGCGAAGTTGCGATTTTTCGGCAAAAAGAGTTGGAATTGCTCAATTTTTGAGCAAAAGTAAATTTTAGTTTGAGATATAATCGTGTTTGATTAAACTTTATTCAAGGAGAGTGCATGAGCGCAGTTAAAGAGTTTTTTGAGATGCTTGGTCGTGAAGAGATTGAGTTTGTAGATTTTCGCTTCACCGATATTTTCGGTAGATGGCACCATGTGGCTTACAATGCAAAAGCAGTCACTGAAGAGATGTTTGAAAAGGGAATTCCATTTGATGGAAGCTCCATTCGTATGTGGAAAAACATCAGCGAATCTGATACGCTTTTGATGCCAGATGCTTCTACGGCTTTTGTCGATCCATTCACTGCCGATCCTACTGCGGTAGTTATCTGCTCTGTATGTGATGTAGATGGCACACCATACTTCAAAGATCCTCGCACAATCGCCAAAAAAGCTCTCGAGTATCTCAATGAGAGTGGCATCGGTGATGCTGCATACTTTGGACCAGAAAATGAGTTTTTTATCTTCGATCACGTCCATGTAGAGGATGAGCCAAACAAACAGTGCTATGAGATTGACTCTGAAGAGGGTGAGTGGAACTGGAAAAAGGATCCAAGAGATGAGGGTGGCTATAACATTGGTCACAGACCTGCATATAAAGAGGGTTACTTCCCAGTGCCTCCAGTAGATAGCCAAATGGATATTCGTGCAGAAATGGTCAACGTCCTTGAAGAGGTAGGCATTGAGACTTTTGTTGTACACCATGAAGTTGGAACTGCAGGACAGGGTGAGATTGGTGTGAAATTTGGCGATATCATAACTGCAGCAGACAACGTACAAAAATATAAGTATGTTGTAAAAAATGTAGCCCACATCAATGGCAAAACCGCTACATTCATGCCAAAACCTATCTACGGCGACAACGGAAACGGTATGCATGTACACTGCTCTATTTGGAAAGATGGCAAAAACCTCTTCTTCAAAGCTGGCGAATACGGCAACCTTAGCGACATTGCAAAATGGTTCATCGGCGGTATCATTAAGCATGCTGGCGCGGTTGCAGCATTTACAAACCCATCTACAAACTCTTACAAAAGATTGATGCCAGGATTTGAGGCTCCTTCAGTGCTTGCATATAGTGCTAGAAACAGAAGTGCTTGTTTTAGAATCCCTTATGGCGCGGGTGAAAAGAGCGTAAGAGTTGAGTTTAGAAGTCCAGATAGCTCTAGCTGTCCATATCTTGCATTCACTGCAATCTTGATGGCTGGTATCGATGGTATCAAAAACCAAATCGATCCAGGCGAGCCAAGAGATGAGGATTTGTTTGAATACACTCTTGAAGAGCTTCGCGACCAAGGCATCAAAACTATGCCAGCAACTTTGAGAGAAGCTCTTGAAGCACTTAAAAAAGATCACGATTTCCTCACTGCCGGCGGCGTTATGAGCGAAGATTTCATCAAAGAATACATCGATTGGAAATATGAAGTAGAGGTAAACCCTGTAGAGGGACGCCCTCATCCATACGAATTCAAACTCTACTACAGCTGCTAATACGAGGGCTTTTGCCCTCTTCAAAGTACATCAATGAATTATGAAAAAATCCTCAATGAAATCTACAAAGAGATCAAACCCCACATAGGCAAAGGAAAAGTAGCCGACTACATTCCAGAGCTTGCCAAAGTAGATCCTAAACAATTTGCTATGAGTGTTGTGACGCTTGATGGCAAAAGCTATAGTATAGGTGAAGCCGATAAACGTTTTTCGATCCAGAGTATCTCCAAACTCTTCACTTTCACTATGGCTTTACATATGTACTCAAAAAAGCTCTACGAGCGCGTCGGAGTGGAGCCTAGCGGTACACCGTTCAACTCTCTCGTGCAGTTAGAATACGAGCACGGCAAACCAAGAAACCCTTTCATCAACGCAGGGGCTATCGTGGTTACTGACTCTTTGATCGATCACTACAAAGATCCCTTCATCACGTTGGAAAACATCCTGCAATTTATCCGCCAGGCATCTGAAGATAATTCAATAAACATCAACCCTCATGTAGCTAAGTCCGAAATGGAGCATGGCTATCGCAATCGCGCCTTGGCAAACCTCATCAAAGATTTTGGCAACCTTCACAACGATCCCTTAGAAGTGGTGGAGACCTATTTCAAACATTGTGCCATCGAGATGAGTACCAATGAGCTTGCTCGCAGCATGCTCTTTCTTGCGAATCATGGCTCCGATCCAATCACCAATAAGGAGTTCATCACTCCACGCCAAGCAAAGAGGATCAATGCAGTGATGCTCACCTGCGGCCACTATGACGCGAGTGGGGAGTTTGCTTTTCATGTAGGACTTCCTGGCAAAAGCGGTGTCGGTGGGGGAATCGTAGCTGTGGTACCAGGGAAAATAGGTATTTGCGTTTGGTCTCCAGCACTCAATCGCTACGGCAATTCCCATGCCGGTACGCTAGCGCTGGAGCTTTTTACCACAAAAACGGGATTGTCAATCTTCTAGCACTATCCTAATCTTTTGTCCTGGATAGATTTTGTCTGGATCTTTAATCACCTCTTTATTGTCTTCAAAAATCTTTTTGTATCTATTGCCATCGCCATAAAATTTCTGCGCTATCACCCAAAGAGTATCTCCCTTTTTAATTTCATAGATCTCCACTCTCTTAGGGCTATCCTCTTGTACCTGCACGCCGCTCACATCCACTTTCTCCACGCCTTGCACGTTGCCGGCCATCAAAGCCGCTTTTTCCAAAGCATCCCTATCTTTCGCCACGCCGCTTATGCTCACGTTGCCCTCTTCGTTCATGGCAACTTCTATGTTCTCCAGACCCGGGTTGTCTGCTTCGATATGCTCTTTGATTTTTTGAGGTGCTTCCTCTTTCGAACCAAATAGTTTCTCACCGATATCTTTCAAAAATTCAAACATTTGGATCCTTTAAAAAAGTTTTTTGAACATATTGATAGCACCCTCTATTCCGCCAACCTGCTCCAAAAGCTGGGCAGCTAGCGAAGGCTCTTCGTTTGTTGCTTCATCCACTACGTGAGGTAGCGCATCGGCCAAAGCTTTTTTCGCACTTTCATGAGAAATACCGAGCTGCTCGGCGAGCATCGCTATCTTTTCTTGCGGTACAATCGCTTCTACCTGATCGGGTTCGATTGGCTTATTCTCGCCGCTGCCTATCCAGCTAGCCACAATTTCACTCAGTTTCCCATCTTGCAGTTGCGAAAAGAGCGCCCCAAAATCAAATCCATTCTCAGATCCCAATACATTTTGTAGCGCTTCCGCGATATCCCCAACAAAAATGTTGCTTGTGCTATCGTCATCGTTGTTTTGGATATATTCCGCACCCATTTGGAGAATTCTTGCCCAATCCATTACACATCCTTTCAGTTTTTTCGATACTATTAGATAGTAACAAATAATCGTGAAATAATCGTGAAGTGGAGCAAATGGAACAGGTCTGGATAATACTTGGAGCGATATTCATTGCAAGCGCACTCAACATAGTGCTTAGAAGATTTGACTTTCCTACGGCCATAGGCTACATCTTTACCGGTATCATCGTGGCGGAGTTTTTCCATCTCAACGTGCACAACTCCACAATTTTGGAGCACGTCGCCGAATTTGGGATCGTGCTTTTGATGTTCACTATCGGGCTGGAGTTCTCTTTCCAAGAGCTCAAGGTTATGAAAAAAGAGGTCTTTGTTTATGGCCTTTTGCAAGTAGGCATCACGGGCTGGATACTTGCCATCATCGCCATGCTTCTGGGCTTTGATGTCAAATCCGCCATCATTATAGGATTTGCCCTGGCTCTCTCGTCCACCGCCATAGTACTCAAGATCCTCAACGAAAATGGCGATATTCACTCCAGCTATGGGCGAAAAGCTCTTGGGATTTTGCTTTTTCAAGATATAGCGGTCATCCCACTACTTCTTATTATTGAGATCTTCACAAAAGATGTTTCACTGACATCTTTGCTGCTACAAACGCTACTCAATATGTTCCTCTTTTTCGCTTTGTTGCTCTTTTTGGGCAAGTTCGTGATAGATAGGTTTTTGCGCTACGCCATCAACACCAAAAACCAAGAGATATTTTTGCTAGCAACCTTTTTCATCATCTTTTTGAGTGCGGAGCTTTCCTACTTCTTTGGCTTTTCTTACTCATTAGGTGCATTTTTTGCGGGCATGCTCCTGGCCGAATCGCACTACAAATACCAAGTGGAAGCCGACCTAGCACCATTTCGCGATCTTTTGCTGGGGATCTTCTTCTTTTCTGTGGGTAACCGTATAGAGCTTGCAAGCGTGCTAGAAAATCTTGGCACGATACTCTCCCTGGTAATAGCAATCATGCTCCTCAAAGCTATCATTATCTATCTCATTCTCATCTGGAGCGAGCAAAAAAGAACCGCTTTCAAAACCGCTCTCTCTTTGGCGCAAATCGGTGAGTTCGCTCTAGCTCTCTTCGTGCTGGCCACCACCAATGGCTTTATTTCTGACCAAGTTGCCCAGATCCTCTCTACAGCGGTCATTATCTCGATGATAGCAACCCCCTTCATCCTCAAAAACCTCAAAACATTGGCCGACAAACTCTTCAAGGAACCGGTCAGAGAGCTCAAAATCGAATCAACAGGCTTCAACAACCATATCATCGTATGCGGCTATGGACCTTTGGGCAAGGATATCTGCCAAGATTTAAAAGCAAGAGGTTTCGACTATGTGGTTATCGAACACGATCTCTTACTCTACGAGCAAGGCGTAGAGAACAACGAGCCGATATTTTTCGGCAATGCGGCGCAACGAGCGGTATTGGAGAGTCTGGATCTCAAAAACGCCTGCGCGGTGGTTATTACCTTCCACAATCTCGAAAAAATTCGCCTCGTCACTCAATCGGTGCTGGATCTCGCTCCACATGCGCATATCGTCGCAAGAGTCAGAGACGAAAAGGAGGCACAAGCGCTCCAAAACCTTCACATAAAAAGCCTTGTCATTACCACAAAAACACTCTCCAAAGAGATGATAGAGCAGCTCTTCTACTGCAGGCTCTAAAAGAGCAGCTCCTCTTCGCTCTCTTTTGGCTCCTCAACCTTGGATGGCTTGGAAATATCCGTAAAGTAGTAGCGCCTACCTCCAATCATAAGGCTATAGACCCCTTCTGGTTCTTGAAATTTTCGCTTGAGCTCTGGATGAAGGGAGTAAATCCTTTGCAAAAAGGATCCCACAACCGGAGCGGCAGCTTTTCCACCCGACTCTTTGTGCAGCGGCGTATTGTCATCTTGCCCAAACCATACTACCGCCTCGATATCCGGCGTAAATCCACAAAACCACGCATCCACATAGCGATTGGTCGTCCCCGTTTTGCCAGCTACCTCCACACCCCCTACACGCGCTCTCCTGCCAGTTCCTCGCTCCACAACGCCTCGCAGTATATCGATCATCAAAAAGGCCTGCTTGGGCTCCACAAGCTGCCACGATCGCCGCGTCGTCTCATAGAGTATTTGCCCGTTTTTCTCGATCTTCGTTACCAAATAAGGAGCCACCTGCGTGCCGTAGTTGGCGAACATGGTATAGTGCTGCGCCAATGTGAGAGGAGATAGCGTCACGGATCCCAAAGCTAGCGAGAGATCTTTTGGAAGATTCGTAAATCTAAATTTTTTGAGCTCGTTGTAGATCTTGGATAGACCAATCTCTTCTACGAGATTGATGGTGGCTAGGTTACGAGAGTGAATGAGGGCATCTTTGAGGGTTATGAGTCCTTCGAAATTTTTTTCGTAGTTTTTTGGCTGCCAGATTTTGGTCTCGTTACCCTCTTCGAACTTGTAGCTTCTAGCTACATCGGCAATCTTGCTCATTTGCGAATAACCTAAATTCAAAGCAATCTGGTATATAAATGGTTTGAATGCACTACCAGGTTGGCGCTTGGCTTGGGTTGCTCTATTAAAAACGCTTCTTTTGTAATCCACTCCCCCCACAAGCGCCAAAATCTCCCCGCTTTGCGGACGCAACACCACCATAGCGCCGTTGAGATTGCTATAGTTGTAATCCGCGGAACGCTCGATGATGTTTTCATACCCCTTTGCAAGCTCCTCTTTGGCAATATCTTGCATCTGTAAATCAATAGTGGTATAGATGCGATAGCCTCCCGTGCGAAAACGATCCAGACTCTTACCAAATCTTCTCATCACCTCATCCACGATATAGGGTGCTCTATTTTTGCTAAGAGAATCATCGTAGACCCTTGGCTGCTGGGCAATTGCCTCGCTAAAACTTCGCTCATCAATCCAGCCTAGCTCATACATCCTGTTGATGACGCGATCGGCTCTCTTGATAGATTCGCTGTAATTCTTGGTGGGATCATAGAAGCTTGGCGCTCGCGGCAGTCCCACGAGCATAGCAATCTCTTTGAGACTTAAGTTTTGCAGCGGCTTATGGAAGTAACCTTCGGCCGCGGTCTTGATGCCATAGTATCCATGCCCGAAATAGACCTGGTTGAGGTAGCGCTCTAAGATCTGCTCTTTTGTTAGCTTGCTCTCCACATACAAAGCTATAAGCATTTCGTTGATTTTTCTTTTGATCTTTTTTTCGCGCGAAAGTACCATAGTTTTGACGAGCTGCTGGGTGATGGTACTCGCTCCCTCCACAAATTTTCTCGCTTTTATATCTTTGATGATGGCGCGCATAATTGCATCCGGATTAATGCCACCATGCTCAAAAAACTTGGTATCTTCTATGGCTAATAGCGCTTCTATGACGCGAGGCGGAATATCATCGTATTGCACGTAGTCGCGATTTTCTTGATCGAAGATATTGGCGATGAGCTCGCTGTTGCGATCGTAAATTTTGGTGGTGAGCTTTGGTTGGTATTCGATTATCTTTTGCGCTTTGGGGGCCAGTGCGGAGTAGAGCGTACCCAGATAATAGACCCCATAAACGGCAATACCGACGATAAAAAGAAAAATAAGACTTATAAAAAATTTTAATATCTTCATCTTCTAAACTCTCTTTGTGCGAAATTTGCCGCAATTAGTTCTTTCGTATACTCCTCTTTGGGTGCTTGTAGGATGGTCGTGGCTCTACCTTGCTCTACAATTGTACCATTTTTAATAACTGCGATAT
The DNA here is from genome assembly GCA_015494535.1 of Nitratiruptor sp. Classification (GTDB taxonomy): domain Bacteria; phylum Campylobacterota; class Campylobacteria; order Campylobacterales; family Nitratiruptoraceae; genus Nitratiruptor. Next base: position 12,051 of record WGBC01000079.1, read on the forward strand.
CTTCGCATACTCGTGCCGCACTCTCGATCTCGTGCGTCACGAAAAGCATCAAAAAACCAAGCTCTTTTTGCAATTGTAACAATAGCTGCAAAACACTCTCTTTGAGTTTGGGATCCAGAGCAGTTGTAGGTTCATCCAGAAGCAAAAGCTTTGGTTTATGCGCTAGCGCCATGGCAATTACTACCCTTTGCAGCTGCCCGCCACTGAGCTGCGGAGGGTAGCGATCCAAAAACTCCCCGCCAAGACCCACGAGCTGGAGCAAGTTTTGCGCCTCCTCTTGCGTAGTGAAAAACTGGTGCTTGATTTTCGTGAGGGGACTTAGCGCGGTAAAGGGATTTTGAGGCACCAGCGAGATGGTCTCGCCTAGCAAAAGTGGATACTCCCAGCGAAGTTCAAGATCTCTTGCAAAGCCCTTTGGCAAGAGATCCAGCAAAGCTTTGAGCGTCAAACTCTTGCCACTGCCGCTCTGCCCTACCAGCGCCAAGGATCGTGCGATCTCCAAGGTGATATCTACAAAAATCCTCTCTTCGTTATAAATTTTGAGCTTACACCAAAACATGCACAAGCTCCAAAAGTTGGCGTAAATCATCTCTGCTTTCACCAAGCCTAGCGATGATGCGCAGTATTGGCTTTGGCACCGTTGGCGGCCTGATAGCCCCCACCAAAAACCCCTCTTGCAAGAGCTTCTCTTGCAAAGCTAGCACATTTTTGGCTTTAATATCGACGATGAGGCTTTGAGTATGCAGCCCAAAAGATTCGATTATCGCTTTTCTATCGGCGATCTCTTCTTGCAATTTTGCAAGATTCTCTTGTATATACGAAAACCCCTCTAGCGCCAAAGCCACATCCATAAGAGACAAAGCGGTGGTGTAGATGATGCTTTTGGCTCTATTTTGCAAAAAGTGCACAATCTCCCGGCTTGCCAAGATATACGCCCCATAGCTGCCAATCGCCTTGCCAAGCGTACCCATCTTGATGATATTTGCTCTTGGCTGGATGCCATAGAGATCCATCACGCCCAAAAGCCTCTTTCCTACCACACCGACACTATGCGCCTCGTCTATGAGCAGCAAATGATCCCCCACCGCTTCGAAAATCTCTTCATTGCATAGATCCCCGCTCATAGAGTAGATCCCCTCGATGGCAACAAGGGCTCTACCTTTAGCCTTTTGTAACTTCTTTTTTAAATCCCAAGCGTCGTTGTGGGCGAAGAACTCCACATTCGCTACTAATCTGCTTGCCAGCATGCCGCTAGCGTGAAACTCCTCGTCCAGTAGCAGCGTGTCACCCTTTCTCACAAGCGCCTCGATAATGGCAAGATTTGCCAAAAAGCCGCTTCCTACGGTAATGGCATCCTCAAAGCCTTGCAGGCTCTTAACATACTCCTCGAACTCGTAGTGCAAGGATGTATAGCCACTTATGAGTTGCGATGCTTTGGGAGCGTGAAAAGGTAGCTTCCTTACTTTTTCGCAGGCTGAATCGAGAAGCTCTCTTTTATGCGCTAAGCCAAGGTAATCGTTTGATGCGAAATCTTTGAGATTTTCATCAAAGACTCTTCTTTGGCGCTCTCTGTTGAAGCGTCTAATGGCTTGCAACTCCTTATCGTAATACATCCAAAGCCCTTACTAAAGCCTCAAATCCCTCTTTGGGGTCTCTTTTATACAGCGCTATCTCCTTTTGCAAATCCAAATCCCTCAAATAGAAGCCTATAAATTGCAAAACGTTCTTGCCCCTCTTGCCTAGCTGCGCCCTCTCAAAATCGAGCAGCCGCATGCCCTCACTCGAGTAAATAAAATGGTAGTAGCGTCCCAATTCACGGTGATAGATGCCAACGCTATCGAGCATGAAGCATATGCGCAATGCTGCAAAGAGCGCGCTTTTTCTATCTCTTTTCAAAGCTTCTTTCAAAGAGATGCCTTCAAGATACTCCATGATGATATAGTCTTTATGCGCTTCATAGAGTTTTGGAGCAATTTGCAGGGGCTCTAAAAGGTATAGAATATTTGCCTCTTTTTGGATGGTGTTAGGCTTTGAAGCCTTTTGTCGCTTTAAGATGGCTCTCTTGCCATGATAATCAATGAGATATATTTCGCCTCTATTGCCTTCAAATATCTTTTGCAATCTCTTTTAGCCTTTCAACCTGTAATCCCATGGCGGTGGACTCTCTGCCTTTAACCTCTTTAATGTACTTTTTGCAAAAGCCCTCCACCATACACGCTCCAGCCTTGCCTCGCCACTCGCCACTTTCGATGTAGTTATGCAAATCCTCTTCATCAAAAGGAGCAAAAATATAGCTCGTCGTGTCGAGATCCTCGATAACTCCTTCTTTGTCGGCATATACCATACAAGTAATAATATCTACTTTATTGCCGCTTTGTTTATGAAGGATTCTTAGGGCATCTTTTTCGTCTTTTGCTTTTCTTAAAATCTCATCCCCCACCGCTACAACTGTGTCGGCAGCCACTATTGGGATATCCAAGCCATATTTTCGTATGGCGGCTTCCAGCTTGCCTTTCGCTACAGCGCAGACGAAATTTTTGGGATTTGAAAATTTGGATAGTAGCTTCTCTTCATCGAAATCTACAGGGCTTTGGATAAACTCTATACCGGCTTCTCGCAAAAGCTTGGCTCTTGTCTCGCTGCCACTTGCTAAACGAATCATCCGATTTTCTTATCCTCGCAGCTTCCTTGGATGCAACTACCACCCGGTTTGTGGCGAAGATCTGGAATGTTGAGCACGCCTCTTAGAATCGTTTCTACTGTAGCGTTTTGGGTACCAAAGACCTCTTTGAGATACTCGTGCGCTTTCATGGGATCCACATGATCGCCGCAGGTAAATACATCCACCGCCGCAAATCCATACTCTGGCCATGTATGGATAGTTAGATGACTCTCGCTAATCACCACTACCCCGCTCACGCCATAAGGCTCAAAGCGATGAAAAGACTTGCCAATCACGGTAGCCCCTGCAATCTCGGCAGCCCTCACGAGCGCCTCTTCTACTTTTTTCACATCGTTGATGGCATTTTCATCGCAGCGATAATACTCGGCCAAAAGATGTTTTCCAAGTGATTTCATCTACAATCCTTTCAAAATCCTCGCAATACAAGCCCGAAATAGAGCGCCAACACTCCTAAAAAGATATTGAGTGGCAGCATGTACTTAGCAATTGGCGCCAAATACTTCTTAGCCATCATAAAATTGCCGCCGATAAAGTAGCTTTGGGCTTTAAAGCGCAGCCACACCATTGCGCCGTAATTGAGAGCCATCACAAGCCATATAGCCTCTTTCACATGGACAATCATGCTTAGATCCGTATGCCCACGAAACCCAAAAACACTCGCAAGATAGAGCCCAGAAGCTATCAAAATCACAATAAAAGGTGCTACCAGCGCAAAGAGCCTGCCGGTAATCTCTAAAGTTCTAGCTAATCGCACCTCATCATCTTTAATATTTTGCAGCGCTGGATGCACGGCAAAGCGAATGGCAATCATTCCTCCTACCCAAATGATTGCGCCAAGTACATGGAAAAAGATGATATAGAGCAGCGTTCCCATTCTTATCCTTTCAGATTCTCTTGGATAAAGCTAAGAGCCGCTTCTTTAGCCTCGTTTATTTTTTCTGGATTTTTACCCCCCGCTTGGGCAAAGTCCGGGCGGCCACCACCACCTCCACCAACCACTGGTGCTACTGCTTTGACCCACTCTCCAGCTTTGATATCCAGCCCCCTTACTCCTGCAGCGATAAGCACTTTCTCGCCTTTTCTTTGAAAGAGCATTACCGCAATTTCAGAGGAAGCGTTTTTAAGATCGTCTATGATCTTTTTGATGTCTCCCGCTTCAATCTCATCGATTACGATCTTTTTGCCGGCTATTTCATAGCTTTTTAGCTCTTTTTGGCTCACTTTACTTGCGTTTTTGAGCTCCTCTTTGAGTTTTTTGATCTCCTCTTTTTGTTTCTTGATGCCTTGCAAGAGATCGCTAGTTTTGAGCTGCGCTTTCGCCTCTTCCAAGCTTTCGCGCCACGATTTGGCAAGATTCAAGGCGCTCATGCCACACACCGCTTCAATTCTTCTGACTCCACTGCTCACGCCCGATTCTTTGGTAATAAAAAAACTGCCAATCTCCGCAGTATTTCTGACGTGCGTACCCCCGCACAGCTCCACGCTCACATCGCCAAACTCCACAACTCTTACCACATCGCCATACTTCTCGCCAAAGAGCGCCATCGCACCCTTCTCTTTGGCTTTGTCTATCGGCATCTCCTCCACGCTCGCTTCTACCCCTTGGGCGATCACTTCGTTGACAAAATTCTCAACCCGCTCTATCTCGCTAGCGCTCAAGGCTTTTGGATGCGAAAAGTCAAAGCGTAGCCTATTCGCCTCCACCAAGCTTCCCTGCTGCGTCACATGTTCACCCAAGATCTTTCGCAATGCGCTATGCAAGAGGTGCGTAGCTGAGTGGTGTTTGGCTATCTCTCTGCGCGATTTATCTACAATCGCCTCAACAGCTTCATCCGCTTTCACATCTTTGATAGCTTCAATATGGCTCAAATTGAGATCGAAAAACTTCTTGGTATCAAGGACATTGGCTAGTTTCTCTCCTTCATAGAGGCGAACCTCCCCTCTATCGCCTACCTGGCCGCCTCCCTCGGCGTAAAACGGCGTCTCTTCCAAAAGTACCCAGCCCTTCTGCCCTGGCCGCAAACTCTCAACTCTTTTAAACTCCTCGTCCAAAAGAGCCAAGATGATGGTTTTCGCTTCCAATCGCTCATATCCCACAAACTCATTTTTTAGCCCCACAAGCTCTTTGAAATCGCCCTGTATCACCTTGTCACCGCTGCCCTTCCATGCAGCCTTTGCGCGCTGGCGCTGCTCTTGCATCTTGCGCTCATACCCCTCTTTATCAAGCCTAAGCCCCTTTTCTCGCAGCATATCTTCTGTCAGATCGAGCGGAAAACCATAGGTGTCGTAGAGTTTGAAAGCCACTTCGCCGCTAAAGATATCTTTGGTTCTGGCAAGCTCCTCTTCAAAAAGCTTCATACCGGCTTCAATAGTTTGAAAAAAACGCTCCTCTTCTGCCTTGATCTGCTCTTGAACGGTTGGAAGCTTTTCTTGGAGGTATTCATAGTGCCCACCCATGATATCGGCAACGTTTTTAGCCAGCTTAAACATAAACGGCTCTTTGAGCCCCAAGAGATAGCCATGGCGCACGCCTCGGCGAAGAATACGGCGCAAAACATAGCCTCTCCCTTCATTAGCGAACATCACCCCTTGCGACAAGAGAAAAGTGACGCTTCTAATATGATCGGCGATGACGCGAAAGCTCGCCCCCTCTTCATATTTATACTCTTTTTTTACTATATCACTAATTGCGTTTATAAGCGGCATAAACAAAGAGCTATCATAGTTACTCAATACCCCCTCTTTGATAGCGGTAATACGCTCTAACCCCATGCCTGTATCAATACTTGGCTTTGGCAGTGGCATGAGCTCGCCCGCTTCGTTGCGCTCGTACTGCATAAAAACGAGGTTCCAAATCTCCAAAAACCTATCCCCATCTCCGCCTAGGTAATCTTCTGGTCCGCTGAAGTGCTCGGCTCCTTGATCGTAAAAAATCTCGCTACACGGTCCGCATGGCCCCGTATCGCCCATCTGCCAAAAGTTGTCTTTGTCGCCAAATCGCTTGATGCGATCTTTGCTCACATACTTTTGCCAAATCTTCTCTGCCTCCTCATCGCTCTCATGCACCGTCACCCAGAGCCGATCGATTGGCAGCTCCAAAACCTCGGTCACAAACTCCCAAGCATACGCAATGGCTTCTTCTTTGAAGTAATCCCCGAAGCTAAAGTTGCCCAGCATCTCAAAAAATGTATGATGACGCGCCGTATAGCCAACGTTTTCCAAATCGTTATGCTTGCCACCCGCTCTGATACATGTCTGGCAGCTCGTAGCTCTTGGGACTTCGGCATCCATTTCGCCTGTAAAAATCTTCTTAAAGGGCACCATCCCTGCATTGGTAAAAAGCAGCGTCGGATCATCTGGCACGAGAGGTGCACTCGGATAGACTTTATGCCCTTTGGATTGAAAAAAATTTAAAAAAGTTTTTCTGATATCCATCTGTTTCCTCTATTTTCGTTTTTGATATTTTATCAAATATTATTGCGCTTCATCCGCAACCAACAGTCCCTCGTTGATAAGCTCCAAAACGATATTGCGAAAGACTGGCACCGCCGTTTGCGAAGCGAAATGCTTGGTCTTTGGCTCAAACACGGTCACGCCTATAGTATAGCGATGTTTTTTGTCATTGGCAAAACCAAAAAAGGAGCTAATGTACGCTCGGGTATATGA
>WGBC01000080.1 GCA_015494535.1 Nitratiruptor sp.
GAGTAAAGCTATAGATGCTCTCTTTACCTGGACTGCGAGGCTTTCATCTTTTATTATTTTAATCATTCTTATAGCTATTTTTGCAATACTCTTCAAAGAGGCATATCCCGCTATTGAGGCGTTTGGGCTGAAGTTTCTCACAAGCAGCAAATGGGCGCCCAATATGGAGATATTTGGAGGATTGCCGGCAATTTATGGCTCCATAGTCTCCACATTTATTGCCATGATCCTTGCAACTCCAGTGGCTATGGGCGTTGCCATCTTTCTTACCGAGATTGCTCCAAAATTTTTAAAAGGACCCGTTGGGACTTCCATAGAGATGCTAGCCGCTATTCCATCAATTATTTATGGGATGTGGGGGCTCTTCTTCTTTGCTCCCATTATACGCGATTGGGTAGGGGGCAATGGGCTTGGACTCTTGACGGCGGGCATCGTGCTAGCCATTATGGTGCTTCCTTTCATGGCTGCAATTACGAGAGATGCTATGAACACCACGCCAGACGTACTCAAAGAGTCGGCATATGCCTTGGGCGCTACGAAGTTTGATGTGATTAAAGATGTGATTTTTCCTTACGCAAAAGCCGGTATTTTGGGTTCGATTATTTTGGCTCTTGGCAGAGCGATTGGTGAGACGATGGCAGTTACGTTTGTTATGGGAAATTCCCATAAAATCCCCAAACACCTCTATGACGCTGCTACGAGCATTCCGGTTACGCTTGCCAATGAGTTCACGGAAGCCGATAGCGATCTCTACTATGCTAGCCTTTTTTATTTAGCGCTCATTCTTTTTGTGATCAGCTTTATCTTCATAGCGGCATCGAAATTTTACTTTTTTAGAAAAATTAGGAGCGCAAAATGAATAAGAGAAAAGTGATCAATGCCGTAATTATGACGCTTTCCACCCTCTCTGCGCTTCTTGGCTTGATCTTTTTGTTTTGGATTTTGTGGACGCTTTTTAGCAAAGGCATCAATGCCATGGGTATCAATATCTTTATCTACGATACTGCGCCGCCGGGAGTGAAAGAGACAGGTCTTCGCAATGCTTTGGTAGGACATCTGCTTTTGGTGATGGTGGCTTGCCTCATTGGGATCCCATTTGGCATTATGGCGGGCACCTATCTTAGCGAATTTGGTAAAAACTCCAAATATGCAAACTTCATTCGCGATCTTAGTGACGTGATGATGAGTGCTCCGTCAATCGTGATAGGAGCGTTCGTATACGCGATTTTAGTCAATCCGGTTGGACACTTTAGCGGATGGGCAGGTGCGGTGGCGTTGGCGATAATGATGATTCCTATCGTACTTCGCACCACTGACGATATGCTCTCTCTCGTGCCCCAAACGCTGCGAGAGGCTGCTTATGCTTTGGGTGCGCCCAAATATAAAGTAACGATGCAGGTTGTCTACCGCGGTGCAAAGGTGGGGATGGTAACGGGTATTTTGTTGGCTATTGCAAGGATTGCGGGTGAAACTGCGCCACTTCTGTTTACCTCCTTTAACAACAACTTTTTTAGCACCGATCTCAATCAGGCTATGGCATCTTTGACCGTTACGATGTTTAATTTTGCTACAAGTCCTTATGAAGATTGGATAGATTTAGGATGGGCGGCTGCATTTATATTGGGTGCTTTCGTGCTATTTGTTAATATCGTGGGAAGAGTAATTATCAAAAAAAGAGGAAGAAACTGATGGCTGTTTTATGTGAAGTGAGAGAACCAAAAGAGATAGATATTCAAAACTTTAGTTTCTACTATGCAGGCAGCGAAAAGCCTGCTCTTAAAAGCATATCGATGCCCGTGGCAAAAAACCGCGTTACCGCTCTTATTGGTCCAAGTGGATGCGGGAAGTCGACGCTGCTGAGATCGCTCAATCGCATTCACGATCTTTATCCCGGCAACCGCTATGAGGGCAAGATTATGTTTAAGGGGCAAAATATCCTCGATAAAAAGATCGATCTCATAGCCTTGCGCATCAAAATTGGGATGATTTTCCAAAAGCCCACCCCTTTTCCGATGAGTATTTTTGATAATGTTGCCTATGGATTGCGACTACAAGGCATTCGCAACAAAAGCGAGCTTCAAGATCGCGTGGAAGATGCCCTCAAGGGAGCAGCCCTTTGGAACGAGGTAAAAGATAGGCTCAAAGATGACGCCAATGCTCTTAGTGGTGGCCAGCAGCAGCGTTTGTGTATAGCAAGGGCCGTGGCGGTCAAGCCAAAAGTTTTGCTCTTTGATGAGCCAACGAGTGCCCTTGATCCCATTAGCACGCAAGCGGTAGAGGAGCTTGTGATTGATCTAAAGGAGCAGATGACTATCGTAATCGTCACTCACAATATGCAGCAAGCCGCAAGGGTGAGCGATTATACCGCTTTTATGTATTTGGGCGAGCTTATAGAACTAGGAGAGACGGAAGAGTTTTTTATCAATCCAAAAGTCAAGCTCTCAGAAGAGTATATCACCGGGAAGTTTGGTTAATTCCCGGCCGTTGCAAACGCTATAAATCTTCCTATCATCACCGCGATACTTAAGCCTACAAAGATTATAATAGCCGTAATAATATCTTTTCTTTCCATAGTTTAAATATAGCAAAGGATAGTAAATGATCCAAAAAGCGATTGATGCTATCAAGATGGCCGATTACTTACTTATTACTGCCGGGGCTGGCATGGGCGTAGATAGCGGATTGCCAGATTTTAGGGGGCCAGAGGGTTTTTGGAGGGCGTATCCTGCCGCAAAGAGGCTGGGGCTGAGATTCGAGGAGCTTGCAAATCCACGATGGTTTGTTGAAAATCCCCGCCTTGCCTGGGCGTTTTATGGGCATAGATTGCATCTTTATAGAGAAACTAAGCCACATGAGGGATTTTATGAATTGCTTGAAATTGCAAGAAATAAGAAAGATTATTTTGTCTTTACCTCCAACGTAGATGGGCAGTTTCAAAAGGCTGGATTTAATGAGAGAAAGATCGAAGAGGTGCATGGTTCTATCCATTTTTTGCAATGCAGCGAGCCTTGTAGTGAGGATATTTGGAGTGCCAAAGATGTGCAGATTATAATCGACGAAGAGGAGTTTCAGGCTAAAGAGCCTCTTCCACGGTGTCCTCGATGCGGGATGATGGCCAGGCCAAATATTTTGATGTTTGGCGACTTTGGCTGGATAGAGAAGCGCCATGCGATCCAAAGGGAATATTTTGAAAGCTTTTTAAATAGGGCGAAGAGCTTAGCGGTGATTGAGATTGGCGCAGGCACGGCCGTGCCCACCGTGAGGATGATGAGCGAATTTGTGGCAAGAAGATTTAATGCGCCCCTCATTCGCGTCAACCCTCGCGAGCCAGAAGGTGCGGATATTGAGCTTGCAATGGGGGCGAAAGAGGCGATTGGAAAGATGTACGAGGGTTTATATGGTAACTGACTCAAAGGAACTAGCCAAGATTTTTTATAAAAACACTCGAAATAGCGACATTACCCTCGATGAGCTGCGCTATCTCGCAAAAGCTTACATCACCCTCTACAACCGCCTCTACGACAAATCGATCGATTGTGACGCTTTTAGTCACCAAGTAATCGAACTTTTAAGGAAAAAGTTATACAATGAAAACAAAAAGGAGTAGCTATGCAAAGGCCATATCTCGATCGTTTTCCAGACAAAGAGGGCTATTTTGGCAGATTTGGTGGATCTTTCATCCCGCCGCAGCTTGAAAAGGCATTCGAGGAAATAACCGAAGCTTACGAGAAGCTCTCAAGAAGCTTTGAGTATTTGGAAGAGCTAAGAAAAATCCGTAAACATTTCCAAGGGCGCCCGACACCTGTATACTACTGCCATAGGCTCAGCGAACATCTAGGCGGTGGTCAGATCTATCTCAAAAGAGAGGATCTCAACCACACGGGTGCGCACAAACTCAACCATTGCATGGCAGAGGCCCTGTTGGCAAAGTACTTGGGCAAAAAGAAGATAATGGCAGAGACGGGAGCAGGGCAGCATGGAGTGGCTTTGGCTACCGCCGCGGCATACTTTGGATTGGAGTGCGAAATCCACATGGGTGAAGTGGATATGAAAAAAGAGTATCCCAATGTGGTGCGCATGAAGATTTTGGGGGCCAAGGTGGTGCCAGTAACGCATGGGCTCAAAACGCTCAAAGAGGCGGTGGATAGCTGCTTTGAGAGCTACCTCAAGCAAGCAGACACCGCAATGTATGCGATAGGCTCGGTCGTTGGGCCCCATCCTTTTCCAAAAATGGTGCGCGATTTTCAATCTGTCGTAGGAATTGAAGCAAAAGAGCAGTTGTACGAGATGACGGGAAGGCTGCCTGAAGCTTGCATCGCGGTGGTGGGAGGCGGTAGCAACGCAATGGGGCTCTTTAGCGCTTTTATCGAAGAGCCGGTGGAGCTATATGCCGTAGAGCCGCTTGGCAAGGGTGCAAAAATTGGAGAGCATGCTGCGACGCTCACTTTTGGCGAAGAGGGAGTGCTGCATGGCTTCAACTCCATCATGCTCAAAGACAAAGAGGGCAATCCAGCACCCGTGCACTCCATCGGCAGTGGTATAGACTATCCTTCGGTTGGCCCAGAGCATGCATACCTTAAAGAGATTGGCAGAACCAAAGTGGTCACAATCAGCGACGAAGAGGCGATAGAAGCCTTTTACATGCTCTCACGCATGGAAGGAATCATCCCAGCCCTCGAATCAGCCCATGCAGTCGCCTATGCCATGAAGCACGTCAAAGAGCATAAGGATGAGGCGGTACTGGTCAATCTCAGCGGCAGGGGAGATAAAGATATCGACTTTGTAGTAGAAAACTATCCGATAGAA
>WGBC01000081.1 GCA_015494535.1 Nitratiruptor sp.
CACTCTATGTAGTGAAAAACACCGCTTTGGCTATTGATTATCAAAAAGGAAAATTCACGCCAATCTCGCAAGAGGAGTATATCGCTACACTCCTAGAAGCTTTTGAGATTTTGCCGCCATCGATGATAGTCCAAAGAGTCACCGCAGGCATTGGCGATAGCACCCTTTTGGCACCTGCGTGGTGCGCCGATAAAAACGAGCAACTGCGCGCCATTCGTGCAGCACTGTTGCAAAAAGGGCTAATGTATTAACGCGCGATTTTGCCCCGCTTGCAGCCAATTGAAGTTTTTCCTGCGTGGCGCAAGAGATCGTAAAATGGTGTTTTGGGGGTGATTTTGCCGCGCAAATTGATGCGCATCTCCGTGATGTAGCCTCTTTTGCAGATGAACTTCACTCTCTTGCCAGCCCCTTTGAAAAACTCTCTATCAAAAGCTTTACGAATAAGGTTTGTAGCTACTCTTTGTCCTCTATGTTCTAGAAAGAACTCTTTGACTTTGGAGGTGTTGAGTTGGCTAACGAGACTGATAGCGTCAAGAAAGTAAATATCTGGCTTTTTGCTGTAGCAGCTTCCATGCTTGACCCACTCATGCTTGTGCAGCCCTGAGATGTAGCCGGGCATGTATTGCATCAAAAGCTCAGCTAAAATAGGCGAAATTTTGAGAGGCAAGTTTTGCCAGTAGCCCTTTTTATCCAGCATCTTTTCTCTAGCGCTTACATTGCAGTAGTGGCGCCCTTTTGGCCAGAGACCGTGAAGGGTGAAATTGTTTTTCCAAAATGGCAGCATCTTTTTGCAAGCTCTATAATTTTGCGTTTTGCACACACTTGGATACCAGTTGACAGCTAGCACGTAGTCCCCTGCAAAGAGACTCATAGTAAATAACAACGAGAGTAGAAGCTTTCTCATTTCCTACTCCTTTTCTCTTCGATTCCGCTCGTGCCAAAACGCCTTTTGAGCTCGTTTCGAATAAGTTCGGGAGAGATGTCTTTGTAAGCGAGCGCCACGAGAGCATGATAGACGAGATCGGCGCACTCGTAGATGATCTCTTCTTTGTTATCATCTTTCACCGCGAAACAGAACTCTGCCGCTTCTTCGGCTACTTTTTTGAGAATCGTGTTTTCACCCTTGTGAAAGAGTGTGGCAGTCCATGAGTGTACGGGATCGGCCTCTTTTTTCTCTTGTATGATGTGATAGAGCCTATCTACTACATCATCATACATCTCATCTGGATTTTGGATGGGTTCGCTAATGATTTCTCCGCTAGAGAGATCTTTATAGAAGCAGCTTTTTCTGCCTGTATGGCAGGCAGGGCCCTCTTGATGAACTTTTAGCAATAATGCGTCGCTATCGCAATCGAGCAGTATATCCACTACTTTTTGAACATTGCCGCTGCTCTCCCCCTTTTTCCAAATCTTTTGGCGGCTTCTAGAAAAATAGTGCGCAAATCCTGTCTTTCGCGTAAGATCAAACGCCTCTTCGTTCATGTATGCCAGCATCAATATTTCCCCGCTATCGGCCTCCTGGACGATGACGGGGATGAGAGGATGCTTTTGCCAGTCTATGTGAAACTGCATATTATCTTCCAATTGCTGTCGCTTTTTGCTTATCTTTACTATCTATCCAGATATTTGGCACGGCCCCGCCTGGCGTGAGGAATATTTTTGCATCTTTGTTGGCTCTGAGCGCTTCGTTGAATTTACCTTGTACCTCAATCTGCTTGAGGCGTAGGAGTTCGCTAGTGATGCTTTGGCCTATCACTTTGTTGGCTTGGGCTTTAGCATTTGCTTCGATGAGGATTCTCTCAGCCTCGCCTTGTGCTCTGATTTTCTTGGCTTCCGCTTCGCCTCTAGCTTGTGCCGCTCGCTTCTCTGCCTCTTGCTTGGCTTTTTCTACCTCATACTTCATGCGCTCAGCCTCTTGCTTGGCGATTTGGACTCTCTCGATTTGCTCTTTGATTTTTGGTGGCAGGTTGATTTCCCTTAGCTGCACCGATTCGAGAAAGACAGGTTTGTTTTTGAAGCTATCAATCTTTTTTCTAATCTCTTGCTCGATGAGGGCTGCAATTTCGTTACGCTTTACCGGCAGCTCTTCAGCCTTATAGCGCCCGATTACGTTTCTGACCACCTCTCTGACCACTGCGTTGATGAGTTTTTCTTCCCAGCTAAGCCCCCATGTAGCGATGGTTTGCGGGGCGTTGGCGGGATTGAGGCGGTATTGGACGGTAAGATCGATGCTGACAGGCAAACCCCTCGCGTCCAAAACGGTGATAGCCGGCTTTTCAATGATGCCCTCGTTGATATTGCCAAAAGCGGTGTCTCGTTCGCTTTTGTAGTTGATGATACGCACTTTGGTATCCACTTTGATGATCTTTTGGATACCAGGCATGAAAAAGTGAATGCCTGGACTCAAAGGGATAGGATCGAATTTTCCTGCTGTGACCTTGATACCCACTTCGCCAGATTGGATGATGGTGTAGGGTTTGGCTACGATGAGCAAAATCGCAATGGCGATTATTACATAGAGAATCGTCGCTTTTTTGCTGAAATCTTTCAAAAATTGCGGCGGTTCGTTTTTGTCGTTATCCATTTTGTTCTTGAAATAGTCGTTTAGATCTGCTGGCATATTTTCTCCTTAAATATATGTGAGCATATAACTATATGCTTCGTTGCGGCCATAGACGATATCGAAATATGCGCTTTGCAGCTCTTTTGTCATCTCTCCTCTAGCGCCGTTGCCGATGATGCGTCCATCAACCTCACGTATAGGTGTAACTTCCGCTGCTGTGCCCGTGAAAAAGGCTTCATCCGCTATATAGACCTCATCGCGCGTGATGCGGCGTCTCTCGATGGTGATACCTTTTTCTTTGGCGATTTGCAAGATGGTATCTTGGGTGATGGATTCAAGCGAGTTGTCGTTGGGTGGCGTAATGAGCGTGCCATCTCTTACAATAAAGATGCATTCTCCGCTTCCTTCCGCTACAAATCCTTCATCGTCAAGTAAAAGTGCCTCTTCGTAGCCTGCAATGATTGCCTCATACTTTGCCATTTGGGAGTTGAGGTAATTGGCCACCGCTTTGGCTTTGCCCATTGTGGATTTGACGCTGTTTCTGGTAAATGAGCTAATTTTAACCCGAATGCCTTTCTCTAGCCCCTCATCGCCAAGATAGGCTCCCCATTTCCATGCCGCGATTGCAACTTCTACAGGAGCATTGACATGATAGAGTCCCATTACGCCATAGCCAAGGTAGATAAGAGGTCTAATGTAGACATTGCCATCGAATCCGTTTTGGCGCAGAAGTTCAATCTGCGCGTTTTCCAGCTCTTCAAGGCTGTAGGGAACCTTGATCGCCGTAATTTTGGCTGAATTGAGCAGCCTTTTTGTGTGATCGCGCAGGCGAAAGATTGCTAAGCCTTTATCTGTTTTGTAGGCTCTCGTGCCTTCAAATACGCCATTGCCATAGTGCAGCGTATGCGTGAGAATATGCACTTTCGCCTCGTCCCAGGCGACGAATTCACCATTCATCCAGATATATTTCGCTTTTTCCATATCGTGATTTCCTTATAATCTTTTAGGAGTTTATAAAATGCGTTTAAGTCTATCAAAATATAGGTTAAATTATAATTATTGCAAGATTTACTTGCAAACGAGGGGGAATCATGGAAGAAGCGAAGGTATATTTTGGATCGGTACCGCAAAAAAAGGAAGATCTCCAGGAGATAAGAAGTCCATTCAATGACAAAGTGGTGGGCTACTATCCAGTCTGTGACGCAGAAGATGCCAAGAAGGCGCTGGAGGTAGCCAAAGAGGCTTTTGCAAAGCACAAAAACTCCATGCTTGCCCAGCGTATCATGTGGCTACGAGATGTGGCGGCCAAACTGAAAGAGCAAAAAGAGGAGTTTGCACTCACTATCACAAAAGAGGTGGGAAAACCCATTAGCTTTAGCCGCATTGAAGTGCAAAGAGCGATAGAGACGATAGAACTCAGTGCCGATTATGCCACATCTATGGTGGGTGAGACCATCAACACCGATGCCACGCAAAGCGGTAGAAAAACTGTAGCTTTTTACAAAAGGGTGCCACTTGGCGTGGTAGTGGCCATTACGCCATTCAATTTCCCTCTCAACCTCTCTGCCCACAAGCTAGCCCCAGCCTTGGTGGCTGGCAACAGCGTAGTCTACAAGCCAACGCCAGAGGCGCCAATAACTGGCTATAAACTGGCAAAGCTATTCATCGAGAGCGAGCATGCATTGCCTGATATGCTCAGTGTCGTCTATGGCGATGCGGAGGTGGGCGGAGCGCTTGTGAGTAGCGATATTCCAAGGAAAATTAGCTTTACCGGCAGCGTGCCTGTTGGCAAAATTATCATGCAAAATGCCGGGATCAAGAAGGTGAGCCTGGAGCTAGGCGGCAACGCAGCTACGTTTATCGACAAAGACGCCGATATCGCCATGGCCGCTAGCAGGTGCGCAGTGGGGGCTTTTGTGAATAGCGGGCAGGTGTGCATAAGTTTACAGCGCATCTACGTGCACGAAGCCATCTACGAAGAGTTTGCCAAGGCTTTGGCTGAGGATACAAAGAAGCTTAAAGTTGGCGATCCTTATGAACCAGATACGTTCATGGGACCTCTTATCAATGAAGATGCAGCCATAAGGGCTGAGAGATGGGTGAAGAGCGCCATTGAGGCTGGGGCTAGGCCGATACTTGAGGGCAAAAGAGAGGGGCGCTACTTTTATCCAGCCATCATGGCGGACGTGACGGATGATATGCCAATAGTGTGCGAAGAGGTTTTCGCTCCGATAGTGAGCCTAGTAAAAGTGAAAGATTATGAAGAGGCGATTGAGAAGATGAACGATTCGCCCTACGGGCTGCAGTTTTCGATCTTTACCAAAGATATCGAGACTATCAAAAGATTTATCGACGATGCAGAGGCTGGTGGGGTGGTTGTCAACGACATCCCGACGCTTCGCTTCGATATCCAGCCATATGGTGGCGTCAAACTCTCCGGTATTGGCAGAGAGGGGCCTAAATTTGCATTGCAAGAGTTTACAGAGATGAAATCGGTGGTAATAGTATGAAAATCCTTTTGATCGAAGATGACAAGTTTTATGCCAAGCAGGTGAAGGTGTTCTTGCAAGAGCGCTTGGGCTATCAAGTAGATGTGGTGCGTAGTTACAAAGAGTTCAAAGAAATGCCCTCAATAGAGGAATACAAGTATGTGCTCTTGGACATCTTTTTAGAAGATTGTGCCGATTGCGATCTAGTAGATGAGCTCATAGCACAGGAAAAGCCCATTATCATCATCACATCTTCCGAAGATTTGAGCATATTCGACAAATACAATCGCAAAAAGATTATCGATTATGTGATCAAGCATGACATGGTGAGGCTCGAATACCTCATCATGAAGCTCAAAATCCTCGATTTTTTGGAAAAGTATGGGGTGCTTTTGGTGGAGGACTCCCAAAGCTATCGGCGCTATTTGTATAACTTTTTCAAGATCTACTACCCCTACGCCAATATCATGCTAGCTGGCAGCGCAGATGAAGCTTTGGAGATTTTGGAAGAGAATGACGATTTTATCAAAGTGGTGGTGACGGATTACGTGCTTGGAGAGGGGAGTACGGGATTGGATCTTGTCAAAAGGATTCGCCAAAACTATCTCTTTGAGGATGTGGCCATCATAGCCCTCACGGGTATCGATGTGGACAATATGATGGCGAGGTTTCTCAAAAGCGGCGCCAACGACTTCTTGCAAAAGAGCTTCACCAATTTCGAGTTTGTCTGCCGCATCGACAACGTAGTGAAATCGCTCATACAATTTGAAGAGATCAAAAGCCACGTGAACAAAGACTACCTCACAGGTTGCTTCAACAGGCGTTATCTTTATGATGCCGGTATCAAGATGTTCTATGCCTTGCGACGGGCTGATAAAGATATCTCCATTGCGATTTTCGATCTGGATCATTTCAAGAAGCTCAACGATACCTATGGCCATTTTGTAGGTGACATGGTACTCAAAGATTTCGCGAAGATTTTGCAAGAGAGCATTAGGGGGAGTGACTTTGTGGTGCGCTATGGGGGCGAAGAGTTTTTGATGTTTTTGGGCTCGTGTGATAGGCAGATGGCTTACAATATCATTGAGGAGCGGGTCAGAAAGAGGGTGTTGGAGAGGGTTATCCATGTGGATGAGAGCGAGATTCGTTACAATTTCTCCTGCGGTATTTGCGATACCAAATGTGGAGAGAGCTTCGAGGAGATTATCAAAAAAGCTGATGAGAGACTCTATGAAGCAAAAGAAGTAAGGGGAATTACAGTTGCCTAAAAAAGTTTTGGTAAGCGCATGTTTGCTTGGGAGAAATTGTCGTTACGATGGCGGCAATAAGATAGATTTCGCTCTTTTGGATGAGCTTGAGAAGTGTGAGATCGTAGCCTTTTGTCCAGAGGAGAATATCCTGGGCACTCCAAGAGAGACCATCGATATCATAGATGGCAAGGCAATCGGTAACGAAAGCGGCAAAGACTATACCAAGCAGCTGCAACAGCAAGCTCACGCCATCAAGAAGCAATTTAAGAGTTTCGATGCGATTTACCTCAAGTCAAAGTCCCCTAGCTGTGCACTGCAAAGCGCAAGAGTGTATGACAAGAATAAGAAGCTTTTACGCAGTGATGGCACGGGTATCGTGGCCAAAGAGCTTCAAAAACTTTATAAAAATGCGAAATTTTGCGAGAGGGAGGGAAAGAGATGATAGAAGTTGGAATGAGAGCGCCAGATTTTTGCCTGCCAAATCAAGATGGCACGGAGATTTGCTTGCACGATCTTGCGGGCAAATGGGTAGTGCTTTACTTCTACCCAAAAGATAACACCCCGGGTTGTACCACAGAGGCTTTGGATTTTACTGCTCATTTGGAGGAGTTCGAGAAGCTGGGAGCGGTGGTGCTAGGGGTAAGCCCAGATAGCTGTGAGAGCCATCAAAAGTTTATCCAAAAAAAGGATCTCAAAGTTACGCTTCTTTGCGATACCCAAAAAGAGGTGCTCAAAAAGTATGGCGCATGGGGGATAAAGAAGATGTATGGCAAAGAGTATGAGGGTGTGATTCGTACAACTTATCTCATCGATCCAGATGGAAACGTTGCTGCTGTATGGGCCAAAGTTAGAGTCAAAGGGCATGTAGAGAAGGTTTTGGAGAAATTAAAAGAGCTAGTGGGCGCGCAATGAGTTAATGGATAATGACTATTTTTATTTAAGCTTACTTTATGTAAAATAGCGCGCCTTTTAATACACACGCAGTAATCCTTGACGGGTTGCGGCTGGGCCGTTGATGACTGCGGAGGCAAAAACCTAAAAACACAAGGAGACACAATGGTTACAATGAAAGATTTGCTTGAGTGCGGTGTGCACTTTGGTCACCAGACACGCAGATGGAATCCAAAGATGAAGCCTTTTATCTTTGGTGTGAGAAAAAACATCCATATTATCGACTTGCAAAAGACTCTTCGCTACTTTCGCTACACTTACAATGTGGTAAGAGACGCTGCAAAAGAGGGTAAGACTATCCTATTTGTAGGAACGAAAAAGCAAGCCAAAAACGCAATTGAAGAGTATGCGAAAAAGTGCGGAATGCCATACGTAAATGCAAGATGGCTAGGTGGAACGCTTACAAACTTCAATACGATCAGAAAATCTATTAGAAAACTTGAAATCATCGAAGAGATGGAAAAAAGTGGCCAGATGGAGCTTTTGACCAAGAAAGAGGCTTTGATGCTCAGACGCCGCAAAGAGAAACTTGAAAACTTTCTTGGCGGTATCCGTGATATGAAAAAACTTCCTGATATGCTTTTTATCATCGATGCAGTAAGAGAGCACATTGCAGTGAAAGAGGGAAATAAACTCGGTATTCCAATCGTAGCACCTCTTGATACGAACTGCGATCCTGATCTTATAGACTATCCGATTCCAGGCAATGACGATGCGATTAGAAGTATCCAGCTTTTCTGTAAAGAGATGGCTGAGGCAATAATCGAAGGAAAAGAGCTAAGAGAGCAAGAGATGGAGGGCGAAGAGGAGGAGAACCAACCAATCACTGAAGAGGAGAAACAAGAGGTGATTGAAGAGGCTCGTGAAGAGATTGCCCAAGAAGAGGCAGAAGAAGAAAAAGCAGAGGAGGAGAAGTAATGGCAATTAGCGCAGCACAGGTAAAAGAGCTGAGAGAGCGCACTGGTGCGGGGATGATGGATTGTAAGAAGGCTTTGCAAGAAGCTGACGGAGATATGGACAAAGCCATTGAGATCCTTCGCAAAAAGGGTATCGCGAAAGCTGCCAAAAAAGCCGATAGAGTGGCGAGTGAAGGAACGATTGCTGTAGAGGTAAGCCCTGATAATAAATGTGCCACTATCGTAGAGGTAAACTCTGAGACGGACTTCGTGGCACAAAACGAAAACTTTAAAGCTTTGGTAGAAAAAGTCAAAGGACATATCGCGACCGCTGGGGTGGAGAGCGTAGAAGAGCTCTATAAAACTGAAATCGATGGCGCTGTTTTTGAAGAGTATATGAAAGCGGAAATTGCGAAAATTGGTGAAAACATTGTTGTTAGAAGATTCGATCGCATTTGCGTGGATGGCCCAGGCGTTGTCAACGGCTATTTGCACATGGGTGGAAAAATCGGCGTTATTGTTGCGGCTACTTGTGATAAAGAAGAGGTATGCCCAGCAATTAAGGATCTTTTGAAAGATGTAGCTATGCATATCGCTGCTATGAATCCAAAATATCTGGATGAAGCGAGTATCCCAGCAGAAGTAATCGAAAAAGAGAAAGAGATTGCGGCTGCGCAACTTGAAAAAGAGGGTAAGCCAGCGAACATTATCGAAAAGATCATCCCTGGAAAAATTAAGAAGTTCGTAGAAGAGAACACGCTTCTTGGGCAAAAATTTGTCAAAGATGACAAAAAAAGCGTCAAGCAGGTTATCGACGAGGCTGCAAAAGCTGCGGGTGGCAGCGCTAAAATCGTAGGTTTCATCAGATACGAGCTTGGCGAGGGAATCGAAAAGAAACAAGAAGATTTTGCAGCGGAAGTTGCTGCGCAGATGAAGTAGGAGCGGCACCCTTGCCGCTTCAAAGAGCATGAAGCCGCTTTTAGAAGCTATCGATATCTCCCACGCATTTGACTATCCACTCTTTCAAAACATTTCTATTTCGTTGGCTCCAAGAGAGCGAATTGCCATTGTCGGTGTCAGTGGCAGTGGCAAATCGACGCTTTTGCATATATTGGCCACACTGCTCAAGCCACAAAACGGTGTAGTGAAGCTTTTTGGAGAGGAGATCTACCAAAAAAATCAAAAAAGGCTCTTGCAGCTCCGCAGGGAAAAGATTGGTATCGTTTTTCAATCCCATTATCTCTTCAAAGGCTTTAGTGCATTCGAGAATATCGAAGTGGCGTCACTGCTCACGAAACAGCCAATAGATGAAGAGCTGATTGATCGCTTTGGCATCGCTCACGTGATGCAAAAGAGAGTGACTGAGCTTAGCGGTGGAGAGCAGCAGCGCGTGAGTATTGCAAGGGTACTTACCAAAAAGCCTCGCATTATCTTTGCCGATGAGCCTACGGGCAATTTGGATAAAAAAACAGCACGAGAAGTTATGAATGTAGTTTTTTCTTATGTCCAAGAGCATGATGCTGCGCTCTTTTTGGTTACGCACGATATGCAGCTTGCAAATTCATGCGATGTAGTGTACAGATTGGAGAACGAGTCTTTGCACAAGCTAAGCCAAGAAGCTTAGCTGTTATTTTTTGGCGTTGAAGCCTATCCACATAAGAGAAGATACTCCCATAAGTGCCGCGTAAACGATGCCAAGAATCTCAGATGGTGCCATAATCACTCCTTATTTGAATTATAGTTTTTAATAATAAGTAGAAAAATTATTAGCATTTTTTCTACTTATCTTTCATGCTAGCCACTTTATAATGAAAAATTACTTAAATGGAGAGGAAATCGGTAGTAGGTGGACAGGAAAGAGGTGAAAGTCTGAAAATTGATGAATTACATTGAAGAAGTAATAAATGATTATTGATGGAAGAATTGATTGTTTTTAAAGACATGCTCTCCAAGCTCTTGCAAAAGTATTGGATCTGCGTCGAGATGCTCGATTCCTACGGAGAACGTATATTTTGAACCATTTTTGTCGATGCGGCGATTGTAGAAGTCGATGAGCTTGTGGGTGCCGTTTTTGCACAGGATGTCGTTTTTGTAGGTGTTATAGGTGGCTTCGTTGCCGGCGATGATTTCTTGAAAGACCTTGAAGATCTTCTCTCTATCTTGTGGATCGATGAAAATATCGAACCAGTTTTTGCCAATTACCTCTTGTTCATCCCAGCCGATTCCATCAATTGTGTTGTAAAAATCGACGA
>WGBC01000082.1 GCA_015494535.1 Nitratiruptor sp.
CCACGAGGCACTCACCGTTTGTACGCTCCACCACCGCTTCGGTGCGTTTTCGCACGGGATCGAAGGGGACGAATTTGGTGACTTTGAAGTTTTTTGCCAGTTTGCTAATTTCATGCTCATCGGCGTACTCGAAAATCGGCTTTTCTATAGGGTCGTTGTTTTCACGCCGACTAGCCAAAATCGCATACAAAAAGAGCTCCACGTTCTTGTGATTTTCCAAAACATAAGGATCTGCGATGGTCATCTGGTTTTTGGTAAGCGTCCCTGTCTTGTCGGAGCAGAGAATATCCATACCGGCCAGCTCTTCGATGGCTGCAAGACGGCTGACGATCGCTTGGCGACGTGCGAGGTTGAGCGCACCCACTGCCATAGTGACGGTCAGCACCGTTGGTAAAGCTACCGGGATGGCCGAGATGGTGAGCACCAGGGAGAAGACCAGCAGCTCGTAGGGGTTTTCGTGGCGTTTGAGACCGTAGAAGATAATGATGGCGATCATGACGATGGTGATGAGGATGAGAAAATCCCCCACGCGTATTACCATCTTTTGGAAATGGCTGCGCTGTTCGCGCTCGGCCTTGGCCACGAGGCCTACGGTTTTACCGAAGTAGGTATTCAGTCCCGTATTGACTACGATGCCAAGCATTTCACCCTGTTTGACGATGGTATTGGAGAAGGCAATATCCTCTGCCTTTTTGTGTACAGGCAGCGATTCGCCCGTCAGTGCAGACTGATCCACGAGTGCATAGTCGCTTACCTGTGCTATCTTGATATCTGCCGGAATAATGTCACCGATTTTGACCTTGATGATATCGCCTGGGACCAGCTCTTTGGCAGGGACCTCTATCCATTTGCCATCACGCAGCACCGTTGCCTTTTTTGCAAGCTTTTGCTTGAGAACTTTGATGGCATTAAGAGCCTTGGATTCTTGGTAGAAGTCCAAAAACGCGTTGACAAAGAGCATCACGAGGATGATGTAGAACTCCTCCCAATGCTTGACCATTGCTGCTAATATTGCGGCAATTTCGATCATCCAAGGAATCGGTCCCCAAAAGCGCCTAAAAATCCTATGCCACAGTGGCTCCTCTTTTTCAGGAATTTCGTTGGGACCATACTTTGCGAGGCGTTTCTTGGCCTCTTCTGTGCCAAGCCCCTTTTTAACATCTGTCGAGAGTTCCGCCTCTACCTGAATGGTGGGGAGTTTTTCGTAGTACTTGGTCTCCTTCATCGAAATCTCCTCAGTGCTCTATCTATCGCTTCAGAGTAGGTGGGATGTGGATAGACCGATTGTAGCGCAGTCTTGATATCCATTTCTGCTACTAAACTCACAGTTACGCAGCTTATAATCTCCTCTGCATGCGGAGCGAGGATCTCTGCACCTACTAAGAAATCCTGCTCATCTGCATAGAGCACCACATAACCCTCACTCCCGCCGGCCAAGTGCGTCAGTGCCAATGCAGAGAGGGGGAAGATGGCCTCTTTGGCGGGACTCTCTCTTTTCGTAAGCCCTACGGCGGCATATTGACTCGGCAGTGTATAGATAAATTTGGGGATATTGGCAAGATTGAGACGATGTTTATGCCCAAGTATCGTATCTACCACATTGAGCACCTGTGCGCGCGCGGCGTGTGCCAGCATCAGCTTGGCGTTGCAGTCTCCTATGGCGTAGACGTTGGGGAGAGTGGTAGTGAAGTACTCATCCGTCACGATTCCTTTGCCTACCTCGATGGCGTCGGTCTTGACTACGTCGAGATTGGGTCTGCGCCCTGTGGCAACCAAAAGCTTATCAAATTCATAGATGCCGTTATTGGTAGTGATTTTTGCGCGTTTTTCATGCTCTTTGGCCTCCACGATGGAGGTGTTTGGCATGAGTTGAACGCCAAGATCCGTGAGCATCTTCTCCATACTTTCCATAATACTGGGGTGGATTTTGTTGGAGATGTGCTCATGGCGAAAGATGAGCGTGGTCTCCACTCCGTTTGCAGCAAAAAAGCTGGCCATCTCCAGGCCGATGGCACCGCTGCCATAGATGGCGATGGAGGAGGGGAGTGCGGTGAGGTTTAGCATCTCATCACTTGTGATGATGGTCTCTTTGTCGTAAGCGATGCCATCTGGGATGAAGGGGTGTGACCCCGTGCCGATGACGATATGTTTGGCCTCGAGCTTTTCGCCGCTCACTTCCACACTGTTGGGACCCGTTATATAACCCGTGCCCTCTATGAGCTCCACACCGGCATTGGTGCATTGCATTTCGATGGACTTGTGCGCCTTTTTGATGAGTCGATCCTTTTCCTTGACGGCCACATCCATCTTGATGCGGTCTTTATGGCGCAAAAAGGCCGGATTGCGCAGTTTCAGCTCGGCCTCGGCCAGATGCAAGAAGTGTTTGGAGGGGATGCAGCCGTTGTTGAGGCAGGTCCCTCCGATATGCTCCATATCGCGTTCGATGAGAGCCACTTTGAGGCCTTTTTTTGCAGCTACCACGGCTCCTGCGTAGTTGAGTCCGCCGCCTATAAAAATTATGTCATACATTATCATCCCCCTTGAAAATCTCTTTTGCATCGTGCACGAAAAGTGCAGCATCTACGCCGTTTAAGACGCGATGGTCGAAAGTGAAAGTGACAGAAATTTTGCCATTTTGCACAGCACCGAAGGCCGCGATCCCTACGTCACTTTGGTTGATCATGGCGCTAAAGCGCTGCACCCCAAACATCCCGAGATTGCTGATACCAAAGGTGGAGCCTGTAAGCTCATCGGCTGTGAATGTGCGCTCTTTAAGACCACGCACCCAAGCATCGATCTCTTGGAGGCTCTTTTCCTCGGCTCTCTTACACACCACCATGTAGAGTTCGTCCCCTTTGGCTACCGCCACGCTGATATTGGAGTGGGGGTAGATTTTGAGAGTGGTGCCCTCAAGCTTAGCACGCGTAAGTGGATGCTTTTGCATCGCCGTTGCTAGCTTTTTGATGAGCAGGGAGGTAAGTTTGATTCCTTCATACTCTTTAATATCAAACTCTTCGAAGATGAAGTAGACAGGCTTCGTTGCCGCGTTTTGCACGTTTTTCATCACGGCGATACGGTTTTTGGAAAGTGACACGGTTTTTGGGATATTGTACTCTTTGATATAGTTTTCTACTTCTGCAGCATTGATTTTGTGATCGAGGGTGAATAGTTTGGCATCTAGTTGATACTCTTGCAGTAGCCTAAGAGCCTTTGGCGTGAAATAGTGTCGGAAAGCCTCGGTTTCGATCTCTTTTAGATGAGCAGGTTTGGGGAGTTTGCCCTCAGCTTGTAGACCCTTTATATCGATGCCAAGCTCTGCAGCTCGTTTCTTAGCTGCCGGTGTGGCATCACCCTCGGCCAGTTTGGGAGCAGGGGTTTGCAAAAGCTCCTCGATTACGGGAGGGACGGCAGCAGTAGGTGTCGGCTCCTTGAGAGCTGCTTTGGGTTTTTGGGTAGATGTACTTTGCTCTTTTGGATGCTGTACGATTTCAGGCTGTTTTTGCTGCTCTGTTTGCGCCATTTCGGCTTCGGTATCGATTATGGCTATAGGAGCCTTGACGGGTACTTCGTCACCCTCTTTGACGAGAAGCTTTTTCACCACTCCATCTTTGAAGCTTTGCACCTCCATGATGGCCTTGTCACTCTCCACTTCTGCAATCACGTCGCCTTTGTGTACCATATCTCCTTTGTGCACCCGCCAGCGAACGAGCTTGCCTTTATCCATCGTATCAGAGAGTACTGGCATGATGATTTTATAGTCCATTTTTGCGCCCCCATTGGATGATCTTTTGTGCTATTTTGTCGGGTGTGGGGATGGAAGCCAACTCCAAGGTGCGGTTATAGGGAATTGGTACATCTTCGCCTGCGATGCGAAGAGGCGGAGCATCAAGAGAGTAGAAGAGCTCTTCGCTGATTTTGGCTATCACCTCCGCTCCGTAGCCGCCCGTTTTGTGATCCTCTTCTACGAGTACCACGCGTTTTGTCTTTTGCACCGACGCGGCTATCGTTTTCATATCGAGAGGTCTGAGGGAGTTGAGATCGATCACCTCGATGCTGATGCCCAGCTCATCTTCGATCTTTGGCACGGCTTCGAGGACATCGTAGCGCATCTTGAGGTAGGTGATGATGGTGAGATCCTTGCCCACTTTGACGATTTCGGCCTTGAAAGGATCGAAAGTATCTACCTCCTTGAATTCCATCTCCAAAGGATAGAGCAGCTCGTGCTCCAAAAAGACCACAGGATCGTTGAGTGCGATGGCTGCTTTGAGACCGTAGTAGGCGTAGGTGGCGTTGCTGGCAGCCAGCACGATGAGGCCGGGGATAGCGGAGTAGAGGGTTTCGTAGCTCTCACTGTGCTGCGCAGCTAACTGTCTCGATACCCCTCCCGGCATACGGATAGTCAGGGGTATCGTCATCTTACCGCCGCTCATGTAGCGAAACTTGGCGGCGTGATTGACGATCTGATCCATCGCAAGGAGGCTGAAGTTGATGGTCATGATCTCTGCGATGGGTCGTAGACCCGCTATCGCCATACCGATGGCGTTGCCGACGATACTAAGTTCCGCTATCGGCGTGTCGATGACGCGTTTGGGACCGTATTTGGCAAAGAGTCCTTCGCTTACTCTATAGCTGCCACCATATCTCCCCACATCTTCACCCAAAATCACTATACTCTCATCCGCTGCCATCATCTCATCAATGGCACGATTCAAAGCTTCACGGTATAACATTGGTGCACTCCTTGCAGTAGACATCTTCGTAGAGTTCAGAAAGCGGCGGTTCAGGCGAACTGGCGGCGAAAGCGATGGCCTCTTCGATCACTTTTTGCACTTTTTTATCCGCTTCGTCGAAGTACTCGGGTGCCACGAGCCCTTGGGCGATGGCTTTGTTTTTGAGATTTTCTATCGGATCGCGCGATTTGAAGATCTCCATCTCCTCTTCACTGCGATACTTGCCGTTGTCACTCATGGAGTGCCCCTCGTAGCGGTAGGTTTCGGCTTCTATGAAGTAGGGTCCTAAGCCGTTTTCTATATACTCTTTTGCCTCCGTGACGGCTTTGTACACTTCGCACACATCCATTCCGTCAATCCGCTTGGCCGGCATGTAGTTGCGCGCTTTGTGGTAGAGCTCTTCGAAGGGACTCACCCAGCCGATGCGTGTTCCGATGGCATAGTAGTTGTTTTCACAAAAGAAAATAAGCGGCAGTTTCCAAGCTGCAGCGATGTTGATGCTCTCAAAAAAAGCTCCCGCATTGCTGGCCCCATCACCAAATATTGCAAAAACGCCGGCCTTTTCTCCCTGGATCTTCCTAGCGTATGCACATCCCACGGCAATTGGCAGATGCCCAGCCACGATAGCGTCACCGCCGTAGAAGTCGAGGTCTGGGTCGAAAAGGTGCATAGAACCCCCTTTGCCCTTGCTCACGCCGGTGACCTTGCCAAAGAGCTCCGCCATGACGAGTTTGGGATCCATCCCCCTTGCAAGAGCCAATACATGCTCTCTATAGTGGGTAAAAACATCTCCCTTGTCAAAAGCCTGCATAGCCCCAACACTGCAGGCTTCTTGCCCGATATCCAGATGCAAAAATCCCGCAATGTTGCCCTGCATGTACTGCTCTTTGGCTGCGAGCTCAAACTCGCGGCCAAGTTTCATGAGATAGTAAAATTTTTCTACTCTTGCACTATGCATGGCTAAACTCCTCTAACGCCTCTTCTACCGGCGTCATATACATAAGCGCCGGCCCTCCATGCATTAAAACCGCTTGCATGGCAGCTTCCAAGATCTCTTCTTTGCTTGCTCCTGCATCCAAAGCTCCCTTTACGTGCAAAGCTATACACCATTCGCACTGAGCAGCCACTGCCAATCCTACATTGATAAGCTCTTTTTGCTTGGTATTGAGTGCACCTTCCTGTTCTACGCTCGTCATGAAACCCAGAAACGCTTTGATGTTCTCTGGTTGTTGCTGCTGGAGTTTGCCAATGAGGCGTTTTATCTCTTCAAGTTTTGTCGCCATTTTGCCCATGATTGCCTCCTTTTTTCTGGCTTAATACCATTATAAAACTTTTTCCTTTAAAAAATGTAAATAGAGAGTAAATCTATAGTAAATAGGATATAATTTGCAAAAAATTTAAAGGAAAGCGATGCGTGCACTGTTGAGTGTGAGTGACAAAACCGGTATAGTGGATTTTGCCAAAAATTTGATGGATTTGGGTTATGAGATTGTAAGCACTGGAGGAACGTGGCGAGTGCTTAAAGATGCTGGATTGGAGGTGACTGAAATTAGCGAAATCACTAACTTTCCAGAGTGTTTTGAGGGTAGAGTAAAGACGCTCAATCCTTATGTGCATGGGGGGATTTTATATCGTAGGAATAAGCCAGATCATGTGGAAGAGGCTAAGAAGCTTGGCATCGAGCCAATCGATTTAGTTTGCGTGAATCTCTATCCTTTCAAAGAGACGATTGAGCGTACGGATGATTTCGAAGAGATTATTGAAAATATCGACATAGGCGGCCCTACGATGGTAAGGAGCGCAGCGAAGAACTTCGAAAGTGTCATCATAGTTACGGATCCCAACGACTACGACCTGGTCATCGAAGCTCTAAAAAACGACCAAAACACGCTGGAGTTTCGCCGTGAGCTTATGATCAAAGCCTTCGAACATACCGCGCAGTATGACGCTACGATAGCGAACTATATGAATGAGAGATTTCACGAAGGATTTGGTGCCAAGCAGTTCATCGTAGGTAAAAAGGTATTTAATACCCGCTATGGGGAAAACCCTCATCAAAAAGGAGCTTTGTACGAGTTCGAGGATTTTTACAATGAACTCAACATCCTCAAAGGCGAGCCCAGCTTCAACAACCTCACAGACATCAACGCTGCAACCAAGATAGCAGTAAGCCTTGGCAAAGGCAGCGTAGTGATAGTCAAGCATGGCAATCCTTGCGGCGCGGCGCTCAAAGAGGATCTCGTCACTAGTTGGCAAAAGGCTTTGGAAGCGGATCCTGTAAGCGCCTTTGGCGGCGTCGTGGCTGTCAATGGTGTAGTAACCAAAGAGTTGGCAGAAGAGATAAACAAAATCTTCGTAGAAGTTCTCATCGCCGGTAAGATTACAGAGGAGGCCCAAGAGGTATTCGCGAACAAAAAGCGCATCAAACTATTTGACTTAGGTCAAGCAGAATTGGAAATCAGTGGCGACATGTTTGATTTCAAGCATATAGAGGGAGGCTTCGTCTACCAGAGCGCCGATTTCGTTAAAGAGGAAGAGGTGCTAGAAGCCAAGCAGGTAAGTAATGTAGGAGTAGAGGACAAAAAAGATCTCCTCATGGCCTATAAAATCGCAGCCCTTACCAAATCCAACTGCGTGGCATACGTCAAAGATGGGGCGTTGGTAGCAATTGGCATGGGAATGACAAGCCGTGTGGATGCTGCAAAATGTGCGCTAAAAAAAGCAGAGGAGCTGGGCATAGATGTAAGAGGTGCTGCAATGGCAAGTGAGGCTTTTTTTCCATTTAGAGACAGCGTGGACGAGGCGGCAAAAGCTGGCATCAAGGCAATCGTAGAGCCTGGTGGTAGCATCAGGGATGATGAAGTGATCGAGGCGGCCAATGAGCATGGCATAGCTTTGTATTTCACGGGTGTTCGCCACTTCTTGCACTAATGATTCGTATAGGCACGGCAGGCTGGAGCATACCTAAGCGGTATATCTACTTATTTCCAGCGGATGGCACGCATCTACAGCGCTACGCCAGTAAATTTCCCATTACGGAAATAAACCAAACTTTCTACAAACTGCCGCGCCCATCGACACTGCAAAAGTGGGCGGATACGACGCCCGCAGATTTTCGCTTCAGCGTAAAGCTGCATCGAAACTTCACCCATTTTCACAAACTCAAATCCACCCAGGAACTTAAGGAGTTTATTGAGGCCGTTTCACATCTTGGCAATAAGCTCTTTTCGATACTAGTGCAGCTACCTCCATCTTTGCAGTTTGATAAAAATATTGCGGCAAGCTTTTTGACTTTGCTACGCGACTTTTTTCACGGATATATAGCCATTGAGCCGCGCCATGCAAGTTGGCAAGAGGCAGAAGATTTACTAAAAAAGCTGCAAATTGCTCGCGTAGCGGCAAATCCCGCAAGATATGGCAACGATTGCAAACCAGGGGGATATGAGGATTTTCTCTACTATCGCCTGCATGGCTCACCAAAAATCTACTACAGCGAATACAGCAAGGACTTCTTACAAGATCTTGCAGTTTCTCTGCTCGCTCATCCAGCCAAAGAGAAAGTAGTGATTTTTGATAACACAGCCAGCGGTGCAGCCATCAAAAACGCCTTGGAGCTTATGGAGATGGTACGTGAAGCTTAATAAAATAGAAAAACTCAAACGCCAAGAACACCCCTGCAGCTTCTACAAAAAGCTAAATAGCTTGCAGGCAGAGAACATTACAGAAGCCGATCGCTTCTATCTCAAAAATTTTGGCATCTACAATATGAAACTGCGCCCAGAGAAGTTTATGCTGCGCCTGCGGTTTTTGGGCGGAAGGGTTGGCTTTGAGGCGTTGCAAGCAATATGGCAAGAGATTGCTCATAAAGAGATAGAACTCCTAGTTACCGCAAGAGCGCAGCTTGAAATCCATAATCTCAGCCTCCAAGAGGCGATTGCTATGCATAGAAATCTTGAGAAAAAGGGTGTCACCTCGTTTCAAACACTTACAGACAACCTACGCAATATCGTCACGGATCCTTTAGATGGCGTAGGAGAGGGGGCTTTGATTGAGGTTTATCCACTGATGCAAAAGATGGAGGCTCTCTTTTTGAAAAAAGAGGAGTTTATAGGGATGCTGCCAAGAAAGTGCAACACCGCAATAAGCGGTATGAAATACAATATATCCTCTTTTTTTGGCAACGACATATACTTCGCTTTGGCAAAAAGAGGAAGCGAGTTTGGATTTCGCCTCTTTTTGGGTGGCAGGCACAGCGATCTGGCAAAAGACACAAAACTCTTTGTCCCGAGAGATGAAGTGGTTCCCATCTTTTATGCAGTGATCGCCGCATACAAAAAGCATGGGCTCAGAGCTTCACGCACCAAAGCGAGACTCTTTCATCTTTTGGAAGAGATTGGGATTGATGGGTTTTTGCAAAAGATGCGCGAGTTCTACCACAAAGAGTATATTTTTGGGGGCAAAGTTTTGATAGAAAAGAAGATCTTCGAAGATGAGATAGCTTTGCCAAATGGCTCCATAGCGCATCGCTACCGCACGAATTTTGGCAAAATTTCTAAAGAGATTTTCTATCACATTTTGCAGCTATCCAAAAGTTGCGAAGTTCGCTTTGGCGTAGATCAAAACATCTACATTTTTGGCACAAAAAGTTTAGATTTGCCAAAACCAATGGAGTATAGAGATGTTCTGGTGTGCGCGGGAGAACGCTATTGTGCTTTTTCCCTCACTGATACCAAAGAGCACGCAAAAGCACTGCCACTATCGCTGCTCAAGCGCCACAACATCAGGCTGCATTACAGCGGCTGCCTCAAAGGGTGCGGACGCCATATTTTAGCGGATATTGGGCTCGTTGGCATTCGCACCAACCTGTTTGGAAAGGTTGAGAGAGGGGTGAGAGTCTATATTGGCGGAGAATATACATATGGCAAAGCTACCGCTAGGCTCATATTCTGGGCAGTGCCGCTAAGAAAACTCAACGAACTTCTTTGCCTTATCGTAGAGGATTTTGTCCAGAGTGGTTTTGGGGATTTTGAAGAGTACGGATCATATTTGCGCTCCTTTACACCCGAAGAAGTTGCCTACTACTATCTCAAGCGGTTGGCAAAAGAGGAAGCGAGGCCAGGGCAAAAACCCACGCATCAAGAGCTAAAAAGCCTAGAACAGCGGCTTTTTAGCTAGTTGGATGCTCTTTTTTTAGTTGAATATATTGATCGTTGAGTTTTTGGATGAAGGTTTTTGATTTTTGCATAAGATTGTGCAAGCTTTGCTCTATCTTTTTCTTATTTATGAAGCTTCCAGCTAGTAAGTAAGGTTTGAACCATCTAGTCTGCTTGTAAAAAGCGTTTCTAACAAAACTATTTTCGATTTTCGCGGCGATTTTGCTGGTAATGATATCGCGTAATTTGAAATGCAAAAACAAGAAGAGCAATATACCAATTCCGAGATAAACCAAATTGCTATAAGAAAATGTAAGATTATAAGCAAGATATATCAGCGGAACTCCTATAAGAAATATAAGGAAAATATCGGCAATCAAGAGTCTTGTTTTAAATTTTTTTATCACTTCACCTAGTGGTTGCAAGTAAGAAATAATTTCTTTTGATCTGCTCTCAATATTTTTAACGATCCTATAGGCTCTATCGATGAGGACCTTGTCGATTTTCTCTTCGATGGCTTTGAGATCTTCATCTCTTTTTCGAGCGAGCCTTTGTGCCAATTCTGGATCTTCGATGTTTGCCAATGATTCATTATAGATGGCATAAAATTTGCCGCTTACAATTCCTTTCTGGCTCAAAGCCCTTTGCCACGCACCAATGATGTCTTCAAGGTTGTCTTCCTTTGCACAGGTGTCTATCTGATTGAGGATATAGAGCACTTTATCCGCATCAGTATGGGTGATGGCGCTTTGGACAAGGTGATTGAGGGTGTCGCGCATTGCGCCAGGTTCTGGATGTCTTGCATCAAAAAAGATTAGCACCAGATCCGATAAATTGATAATATGATCGCTCATGCGTAAAATCGCATCTCTTTGTACATCTGCATCAAATCCTGGGGAGTCTATGAGGATTTTTCCTTTGATACGCTCGCTATTGACGGCTTTGAGCTGGAGATATTTATTGATATTTTTCTCTTTAGGATCCAGTTTTTCGATCTCCTTTGAGATGTTATAAAATGGAAATCTGGGATCCGCATCCAGTGCAACACCAGGCAATGAGACAACTTCATCTTTCTTGGTGTAGCAAATTACGGTGAATTTGTCGTCTATCGCCTGATTGCCAGTCTCTTGCACTTTTTTGCCCAAAAACTCGTTGATAAAACTCGATTTGCCTGCACTAAATGTC
>WGBC01000083.1 GCA_015494535.1 Nitratiruptor sp.
CAACGGACTCGGACGAATTGGAAAGATGGTGCTTTGGCACTATGTCCTCAATAAACCAAAAAATATCGAAATATGCGTGGCAAATGGAGGCAGCGGCATAGCCGAAGATCTTGCCTATATGCTCAAATTCGATTCAGTGCATGGAAGATTTCCAGTAGATATTGAGTATGGTGATGATTACTTGCAAGTGGGGGATCAAAGAATCACGCTTGTCACAGGTAGGGATCCTGAGAAGCTTCCTTGGAGAGAGCTTGGCGTTGATATTGTGCTTGAGTGCACAGGGAAATTTACCAAGCGTGCAGATGCAGCCAAGCACTTGGAAGCTGGAGCAAAAAAGGTGATCATCTCAGCTCCAAGCAAAGATGCAGAGCTCACAGTGGTTATGGGCGTCAATCATGACTGGTATGATCCAAGCAAACACGACGTTATCTCCAACGCTTCATGTACCACCAACTGCTTAGCTCCAGCTATCAAAGTATTGCACGATGCCTTTGGCATAGAGAGCGCTTTGGTTACTACAGTACATGCTTATACCTCAAGTCAAGTCACTGTAGATGCCAAGAAACCTGGAAAGCATAGAAGAGGAAGAGCCGCTGCGCAAAACATCATCCCAACTTCAACGGGTGCAGCTATCGCTACTACCAAAGTAATTCCAGAACTTGAGGGCAAAATGAACGCATTAGCGCTGCGCGTACCAGTGCCTGATGTGGCAATTACCGATATTAATGCAACGCTCAAGAAAAGTGTGAGTGCAGAAGAAGTAAATAAAGCTTTCGAAGAGGCGATGCAAGGTGAACTCAAAGGAATCTTAGAGATTACGTATGACGAGGTAGTCTCAACTGATATTATCAACAATCCCCACTCCTCCATCGTCGACGGGCTCTCAACGATGGTAGTGGATGGCAATAAAGTCAAAGTTTTTAGCTGGTATGACAACGAGTTTGGCTATAGCAGCAGACTTATGGAACTAGCAGATTTCGTAGCGGCAAGGATGTAATATGAGACTTACACTTATTCGACATGGGCAAAGCGTTTGGAACGCAAAAAACCTCTTTACTGGTTGGATCGATGTGGAGCTAAGCGAAAAAGGGAAAGCGGAAGCCAAAAAGGCGGGAGAACTACTCAAAGAAGCAGGGATTTTCCCAAACATCTGCTACACTTCATTTCTCAAAAGAGCTATCCATACCGCTCAAATTGCTCTAGCTGAGCTTGGCTGGGAGCATATCGACGTGCTACGCAGCTGGAAGCTCAATGAGCGCCACTATGGGGATTGGCAAGGCAAAAACAAAGATGAAGTGAAAGCCAAATATGGCGAAGAGCTTTTCATGGCGGTGCGCAGAGGCTATGACACCCCTCCCCCACCCATTGAAGAAAGTGAACCAGACTTTGAAGAGCGCTATCCAGTAGATCCAAAATACGCAAATCTCGGCTACCATCCAAAAAGCGAGTCGCTCAAAGATACAAGAGAGCGTGTGATTGAGTATTTTTATGAAGAGATTGTCCCATCTTTGCTTGTTTATGAAGACGTCATGATCGCAGCCCATGGCAACTCTTTGAGAGCGCTTATCATGTATTTGGAAAAAATCTCTCCAGAAGAGATTCACAAAATCGAAATCCCTACCGGCACGCCAATAGTATATGAACTGACCAAAGAGCTTGTTATTAAAAATAAAACCATCTACAACCATTAAAACTGCTCGAAGCTTTCAGCTTCGAGCCCCACTGCTGGATGCAAAAAATATTATTATATGTTATAATATCAATAAGTTTTATCATTAAAAATCGCAAAACTATGGAGAGTCGCATTGACATATAGAGCATACAATAGCAAAAGTTTCAAGAAGATACCACAGGTACAAAAGTATCTGTCAGAAGAAGATATAAAGAATATAGAGATCGCTTCGTTGGTTTTTCCTTTTAAAATAAACAACTATCTGGTAGATGAGCTTATTGATTGGGAAAACTACCAAAACGATCCCATTTTTCGCCTTGTTTTTCCTCACAAAGATATGCTTTTACCAAAGGATTTTGAGAAGCTACAA
>WGBC01000084.1 GCA_015494535.1 Nitratiruptor sp.
AAAAGTTTGGTAGAAGCTTTGAGTTCATAGAAGATAGAGCATGGCTGAGCAACCCGTGCGGGGAGATTGCTCTGGAGAGTTTCGAGCTTTGCAACCTTGCAGAGGTCTTTATCTCGAAGTGCCAAAACAAAGAGGAGTTCTTGCAGATGCTCTGCTACGCCACATTCTACGCATCCACCGTTAATCTCTTGCCAACGCATAGGGAAGAGACCAATGAGATAGTAGCAAGAAACAGGCGCACAGGTGTGAGTGTATCGGGCGTGGCAGATGCAATTGAAAAATTTGGCATCACTACTGTCATTGAGTGGCTTCGCAACGGATACAAGTTGGTGCGAGAGCTAAACGAAAAGTTAGCAAAAGAGGCTGGCATCCCACTTTCACTCAAAGTAACCGCCGTCAAACCATCTGGCACCATCAGTATTCTGGCAGGCACAAGTGCCGGTATGCACTACCCTCCATTCACTCATGCAATGAGGCGCATTCGCATAGGCAAACAAACCCCTTTGGCAAAGCTGCTAGTAGATCAGAAAATGGAATTCGAAGAGGATATAAACGATCCCAATACGCTTGTTTTCACATTTCCTATCAAGTATGACAATCCAAGGTCTTTGCAAGAGATCGATGTCTATGAACAGATGAACATATTGGCGATGTTACAGCGAGAGTGGGCGGACAATATGGTATCCAACACTATAGAGTTCAATCCAAAGCGCTACGGCTCAAAAGATATAGCCAGAATTTTGCGCTACTATCTACCTATGCTCAAATCCACCACACTTATACCAAAGAACGAAGAGATTTTTCCTCAAATGCCTTTTGAAGAGATCAGTAAAGAAGAGTATGAAAAAGCTATCAAAAAACTACCTACAATCGATTGGAGAAACCTACGCTACCATTTCGCTTCTTCTACGCAATATTGCGGCGCAAAAAGCTGTACGCTTTTTTAATCGCCGCCAATACCCTCATCTGCATCGAGTGGCGTTGCACTTTCATCTGGTATATACTCTTTACCGAACTCTTTTTTGGCTAGCTCCAAAGCCTCTATCAAATCATCTATATTTTCATAGGGAATGTGTACCTTCCACTCAGGCTCAATCGCATTGCCTTTGAGAGATATACCGATACTGACAACCGGCTCGCTACCCTCACCGTATGGCTCTGTGATGTGCGCTACGCTTACGATCCCATCTTTCGTGCCGTGCAAGTGAAAAATTTTTATCTCGCTATGTGATTTTGCCATATTCGCCTCCTTTTTTCTCATTATAACATAGTAGGTAAAAAGTGAATGCTACTTTAGGATCTTTTTAGAAGCCTAGCAAGAATGCCTTGGAGTTTGAGCCACTGTTTGTGCTCCATGAGAGGAAAACCAGAATATACCTTTTTCCCTTCGATCGTTTTCGTCACGCCGCCCCTTGCGGCAATCACCGCAAAATCGCCAATTTTTAGATGCCCTGCAGTAGCGGCCTGCCCGCCAATCACCACGTTTCTGCCAATCTCGGTACTACCAGCGATTCCGGCTTGCCCCGCCATGAGGACGTTTTCTCCAATGATACAGTTGTGGCCGATCTGGATAAGATTGTCCAGTTTTGTGCCCTTTTTAATAATGGTTGAGCCAAAAACCGCCCTATCTATTGCGCAGTTCGCCCCAATTTCCACATCATCTTCGATAATTACGTTGCCGTTTTGATATATCTTAATATGACGCCCATCTTTAGTAGTGGCGAAGCCATATCCATCGCTGCCAATGACGGTGCCCGCGTGAATGATGCAGTTGCTACCTATAACGCAGTCCCTGTAGATTGTCACGTTAGGATAAATCAGCGTATTATCGCCTATTTTTACATTATCCCCAATGACTGCTCCGCTCATGATTGTTACGTTATCGCCAATCACGCTATCAAACCCAATATATGCGCCTTGAGCAATCTGACAATTAGCTCCAATTACAGGCTTCTTGCCCTCTTTTTGCATCGGCTCTTTGGCAAAAAGTTTGGATATTCTCGCAAGCACCACATAAGGCTCGTCACTGACTAGCGCGCTCACATCTTCTGGCAGATATTTCACAAACTCCTGTTGTGCGATGACTGCTCCGGCTTTCGTATTTTTGAGGGCATTGAGATACTTTCTATTCTGCAAGAAAGAGAGTTCATCACCTTTCGCCTCTTGCAAAGAATTAAGGGCTCGTATCTCTTTATCTTCGCCTACGAGCTCAAGGCTAAAATTTTCGGCTATTTGACTAAGAAGCATATTATCTCTCTATCGCAACCACACCGCTTCTAACTATCTCTTTGGGATTGAAACGCTTAAGTGCGTTTATAAAATTGGCAATTCTATTTGGCTCATCCGCCGCCATGATAATGGCGCTATCCACCCCGATATTGACGATATTGCCATTGTATGCCCTACATAGCGCTTCCACATCGGCTAAACGCTCTTCCAAAGGAATTTTAGCCAGTACCATCTCTTTTTCCACCAGCTCGCTATGCTCGATCACTTTATAAACAGGAATAAGTTTGTGCAGCTGCTTGATAATCTGCTCTATCACTCTTGGCGATCCGTTTGTCACTATTGTAAGGCGCGAATATTTGCTGTTTGGGATGGGGGCAACGGTGAG
This sequence comes from Nitratiruptor sp., assembly GCA_015494535.1. Taxonomy (GTDB): domain Bacteria; phylum Campylobacterota; class Campylobacteria; order Campylobacterales; family Nitratiruptoraceae; genus Nitratiruptor. The sequence goes on from WGBC01000084.1 coordinate 2,615, forward strand.
ACTTTCAATATTGTAGCCTCTTGCGGCAAAAAGCCCAGTAATTCGTGTCAGCACCCCATGCTCATTCAATACTATAACCGATATTACTTTTCTCATTTCCATCATCAATCCTTATACTCTAAGAGCATATTATACAAACTGCCGCCCGCTGGCACCATCGGCAAAACATTCTCATACCTATCGATCACCACATCGATGAGAGCTACCACACCCTTACTGATCGCGTCGTCCAAAGCCTTGTCGAACTCCTCTTTGGTCTTGACCCTGTAGCCAACACCTCCAAAACTCTCAGCCAATTTCACAAAATCTGGCTGCATGGAGAGATCGGTCTCGGCATAGCGCTTGTCGTAAAAAAATGTCTGCCACTGGCGCACCATGCCAAGATAGTTATTGTTCAAGATAATATTAATAACAGGCAACCTATACTCCACAGCAGTCATGAGCTCTTGGATGTTCATCAAAATCGATCCATCCCCACTGATATTGACGCTTATCTCCTCTGGAACACCCTTTTTCACGCCCATAGCCGCAGGAAAACCAAATCCCATGGTTCCAAGTCCGCCACTCGTGATGAATTCACGAGGTCGCGTAAACGGATAAAACTGCGCAGCCCACATCTGGTGCTGTCCCACATCTGTAGAGATTCTAGCTTTGCCCATAAGCTTTTGCCCAACTCTTTCAATTACCCATTCTGGCTTCAACACTTCATTGCTATCTTCATAGGTAAGCGGATGCAGCTCTTCGTAGCGCTTTAATATCTCTCGCCACGCCTCATACCTGCTTGGATCCACCTTCTCTTTGGCTTGTGGTACCAGTTCACTTAGCACATATTTAAGATCCCCAACGATTGGGTAATCCACATGCACCAACTTCCCAATACTGCTTGGATCGATATCCACATGGATAATTTTTGCATACTTTGCAAATTCAGAGAGTTTCCCCGTCACCCTATCGTCAAACCTAGGTCCAAGTGCAATCAAGAGATCGGCTTCGCTCATAGCCATATTGGCGGCATAGCTTCCATGCATACCCACCATGCCAAGAAGAAGCGGATCATCATAGCGAAGCACACCTCTTGCCATGAGGGTCTCCACTGCAGGGATCTGGGTAGCATGCACAAGCTCACGAATTAGATCGCTACTATTTGAGTGAATAATCCCTCCACCTAGATAGAAAACAGGCTTTTTAGCCTCAGCAATCGCTTCTACAGCCTTTTTGATCTGCCGTGCATTTCCCTTGATGGTTGGCTTATAGGTTTCAAGCTTTATCTCTTTTGGATAGTCAAACTCAGCGATCTCAGCCGTCACATCTTTTGGGATATCCACATGCACCGGTCCTGGTCTGCCAGTTCGCGCAAGATAAAAGGCTTCTGCCAAAATTCTTGGAAGCTCCTTTGCGCTTTTCACCAAAAAATTGTGCTTCGTACAAGGTCTGCTAATACCTACGGCATCAATCTCTTGGAATGCGTCCGTACCTATCATGCTCAGCGGCACCTGCCCGCTAATAACAACAATAGGAATAGAGTCCATATAAGCAGTCGCTAGCCCTGTAACCGCATTGGTAAAACCAGGCCCACTCGTCACAAACGCCACGCCAACTTTGCCCGTGGCTCTCGCATACCCATCAGCAGCATGGACTGCCGCTTGTTCATGGCGGGTTAGGATATGCTCGAAATATCTATGCTTGTAAATCTCGTCATACACATTCATTATGGCACCGCCGGGATAGCCAAAAACTACCTCAACGCCCTCTTCACGCATCGCTTCTACAACCATCTGCGCGCCGCTCATCTTCGCCATCGCTTCTCCTACCTTCAATTAACTTCTTCTTTTATTGTATCCAAAAGAACAAAAAAATCAAACAAATTTACTCCTATTTACCCTCACAAAGGCTGAGTGCTACGCCCTCACGCACCCCTTCATCTACTACTACAAACTCCTTAAAGCCGCTACAATAGAGCAGCTCCTCCAAAATCACAATCCCGGCCATTATGGCATCTTCTCTGCCAACGCCCACAATCTTTGCTCTTGTCTTGCTATCAAGCTTGCTAAGTCTTTGCCAGCTATCTTTTATATCTTTGGCATCGATTCGCTGCAAGCTCACTTTTTGTGCACTATAGCTCCTAGCATCGAGCCCCAGCTTGATAGCCGCCACAGTGGTAGGCGTACCTCCGGTAGCCGCCAATATTTTTGGCTTGCCAAATATTTCATAGGCATCGTTGAGAAACTCCTTTATTTTTGTAATCTCTTTTTTGATTCCAAAAAGGATATCCTCTTTTGTTTTGTATCTCTGGATTATGGTGAGGATGCCTAGAGGAAAACTATGGCACAAAATCCTGCTTTTATGTTTGATCATGACCTCAGTCGAAGCTCCACCGATATCAATAGCGCCAAACTTTTCCAGGTATCTGAAACCTTTAGCAAGAGCATATTCGACACCTTTAAGGCTATAGTAGCACTCTTGCTCCTCTTCGATTATCTCGACCTCTATCGCCGTGGACTCTTTTATCGCTTTGACAACCTCTTTGCTGTTTTTGGCCTTGCGAAAGGCTGCGGTAGCAACAGCTTTAAGAGGAAAATCAAAGCCAATTTGCTCTTTTGCCTCTTGCATAGCTGCAATAATACGCTCAACTGCTGCATTTGAAATTGTGCCTCTACTTTGCAGCTCTTCAGCTGTTCGCACTACCTTTTCATACTCTGCCAATTTCTCTCTCGTAGTACAATCAATCTTCACTGCGCGCAAGGAGTTGGAGCCTATGTCGATTCCCGTTGCCATCAGCGCTCCTCGTGGAAGCGAAATCCATGCTCATGCAAGAGTTTTCTAATCTCTTGTTGATGCTCTTTACCCTTCGTCTCTAACCCGATAGAGACATTGGCATCACCGTAGGCTAGGCTAGCAGAAGTTCTATCATAGCCAATTTGCACGATATTCGCCCCAACGCTTGCCAAGACTTCGGTAAGTTTCATAAGGCTTCCTGGCTTGTCCACAAGGGTGACGATGAGCTTCATCTTACGATAGGATTTGATAAGACCCTTTTCGATAATGACGCTAAGCATCGTTACATCGATATTGCCACCGCTTAAAATCACGGCTACTTTGCTTTGGGGCGCTAGCTCAATCTTATCATAAAGCAGCGCCGCCACACCTACGGCACCCGCACCTTCAACCACAAGTTTTTGATTTTCCAATAAAAAGAGAATGGCATCGGCTATCTCTTCATCATCTACTTCGACGATATCGTCTACAGTTTCTAAAATAATCTCCAGAGTAATCGGAGAAGTATCACGCACCGCAATACCGTCCGCGATGGTGCGCACCTGTGTAGAATCCACAGCACGCCCTAGCTGGTAGGATTCTCGCATAGCTGGAGCCCCTGCAGCGGTGACGCCTATAACCTTGATAGCGGGGTTTATCTGCTTGATGGCACTAGCCATCCCAGCAATCAATCCACCCCCGCCAACAGGTACGATAACAGCGTCGAGATCCTCTCGTTCCTCCAAGATTTCTAGGGCTATGGTGCCCTGTCCGGCCATCACATCCTCATCGGCGAAGGGATGAACGAAATCGAGCCCTTTTTCTTTAGCGTAAGCTATTGCATAGGCATATGCCTCGTCGTAGTTAGCCCCTTGCAAGATCACTTGTGCACCATAGGCTTTAACCCCATTGACTTTTGTAAGAGGCGTGTTTTCAGGCATCACGATTGTAGCTGCAATGCCGAAGTAGTTTGCACTGAAAGCCACGCCTTGCGCATGGTTGCCAGCACTCGCAGCCACTACACCTTCACAACTATTTGCCAGTTTCGCGATTTTGTTGAAAGCACCGCGCAATTTAAAGGCACCGGTTACTTGGAGGTTCTCTTTTTTGAGATAGACCTGTTTGTCGCACTTTTTGCTAAGAATAGGCGCATATGCAAAAGGAGTATGGCTCACAACTTTTGCTACGCGTTTTCTGGCTTCTTTGATCTCATTTAGCCCAATCATCGCTTATCCAAAAAGCATTTTATGATCCACCATCGTGCATCTGTTTTGCACCACTTGCATACCCGCCTCTTTGGCTTTTTGGGCGGCTTCATTGTTGACAATACCCTTTTGCAGCCATACAACCTTAATATCTCCACGATCAATCGCGGCATTCACGATAGGTGGAATGGCAGCAGGCTTTCTAAAAATATCTATCATGTCTATAGCAAAGGGCACTTCCGCCAAACTCCTATAGACCTTTTCGCCCAAAATCTCGTCTTCTTTTGGGTAGATTGGCACGATTTTGTAACCTACACTTTGCAAATAGGCAGCAACTTTGTGACTATCTTTAACTGGGTTTGGCGAGAGGCCAACGACCGCTATAGTTTTGACGCTTTCGAAGATCTCTCTGATGGTATCGAGATTTTCGTTGATAGTAGGAAATTCACACTCCATGTGGCTCCTTTTTTTGATGGGGCAATTTTACCAAAAAGTTAATTAAATCTTCTTGCGCATCTTCTTGGAATGGTTCGTAGTTTTCTGATGTAAGCTTGCAAGGCTTTAATCCTGTGCATATCCGACGGGTGGGTGGAGAGAAACTCGGGGACTTTCGCCCGTGATGCCCTCATCATTTTGTACCAAAACTTAATGGCCTCCTTTGGATCGTAGCAGGCTTTATACATCAAGTATAGTCCCAATTGATCAGCCTCATACTCAAATTTTCTACTATAAGGGTAGATTACACCATACGTTGTTCCAACTCCATAGGCCAGATCAAAAAGTGGTCCCCATTTCGTGCCGCTTATCTGCAAACCTTTAGCTAAAAGCTCTTTGCCAAGATTGCCAAGCATCGCCATGGAGACTCGCTCGCTGCCGTGGCGCAAAATCGCATGGGCAACCTCATGCCCTATAACGGCCGCTAGCTGATCCTCGTTGTCGATGAGTTTCAAAAGTCCAGTATAGACGAAGATTTTGCCTCCCGGCAAGCAAAAGGCGTTGATTTGAGGAGACTCCAAAACGTAGAAGCGCCACTGGAAACCCGGATGAAAATCCTTTTCTGCCGCTTGGGCTATTCTCTTGGCGACTCTTTGTACCAATCGATTGTAGTGAGGATTACGAGAGATTTTGGCTTTTTGTAGGATTTGGCGCTCAGCCTGCAATCCCATCTGCAACTCTTGCTGCGGGGAAATGAGTAGAAGTTGATTGCGATGGGTATAGGGATTTTTGCTACAGGCGATAAAAAGCAGAGGCAGGAAAAAAAGTAGCAATCTTTTCATCTGCATCCTTTTTTCCCTGCATTATAGCACTAATAGCCTAACAACTCCAAAAGATGGTATACCCCAAAGGCCGCAAGCCACGCAAGCACGTTGGGGTATATGGTATAAAAGGCTCTCCATGCCCACTGTGGCACTTCCGCATAGAAAGTGCTCATGGCGGCAACACAAGGACTATAAATCATTATAATAATAATTAAAGCGATAGCCGTTTTGAAATCGATGTTTTCACGCAATTTATTAATGAGCGTATCACTCTTTTCATTCGCTTCTCCTACTGCATAGAGCGTCGCGAGTGTCGATACTACAACCTCTTTTGCAGCCAAACCACTGAGAGTAGCCACGCTCAATCGCCAATCAAATCCTATCGGAGCAAAGATTGGCTCGATAACTTTACCGATTTGCCCAAGGTAGCTATGTTCTAGATTTTTAGCCGCAAACTCGTTCATGAGAGCCACCTTTTGCGTTTTACTGCTTGCCTGCTCGATTTTTTGCTGATACTGTGCTTGCAACTCTTCATTGACTGGATAGCTACTTAAAAACCAGATAATCATTGCGGCCCCTGCAATAAATGTTCCAGCCTTTTTAATAAACAGTTTTGCTTTTATCCATAGCTCCATTGCAAGCACTTTGATCGATGGGAAACGGTATGGTGGCATCTCCATCACAAATGGCTCAGGCTCTCCTTTAAAAAGGATGGCGCGCAAGATTTTTGCCACAATAAGCCCCAATATCGCTCCACCCACATAGATGGTAAAGAGCACATTGCCAGCGCTAGTAGTAGGGAAAAAGGCAGCAATGAAGAGTACGTATACTGGCAATCTCGCGCTACAGTTCATAAACCCTAAAATGAGCATGGTTATAAGCCTGTCTTTTGGGTTTTTGAGGGTGCGAGCCGCCATGTAGGCCGGTACCGTACAACCAAAGCCGCTAACAAGCGGAATGAAAGCTTTTCCTTGCAAGCCAAACTTCTTCATAAATCCATCAAGCAAAAAGGCAGCCCTTGCCATGTAACCTGTTTGTTCAAGCAAATTTATGCCCAAAAAGAGGATCAAAATATTTGGCAAGAACATGAGAATAGCGCCAACTGCGGGTATCACGCCATCAGTGATTACGCTATTGAGATCGCCCGCTGGCAATATTGTTCTTAGCCAACTGGCAAAATTGCTCACCGTCTCGTCGATATAGTCCATAGGGATGGAACCAACTTCGAATGTGATCTGAAACAGCGCCCACATGAAAAAGAGAAAAATCGGAAGTCCCAAGATTGGGTGAATCAAGATCTTGTCAATCTTGTCCGTGAGCGTCTCCTTTTGGGGCTGGATCATCACTTGCATCACGATGCTTCTTGCAATTGCGTTTCGCTCATCTGCAAAAATATCGCTAACGGAGTCTGCATCAAATTCTAATTTTAGCCTTTTTATGCTCTCTCCCAAAGCCTCGTGCAACTCCAAAAATATAGGAAGATCATGAACGATCTTGTATATCTCTTCATCGTTTTCAAGTAGGCGAATCACATAAAATCTAGCCAAATTTGGATCATTAAAGTGGGGGGATTTTAGTAGAATGTGGCTTAGTTTTTCGATCTCATCTTCAATCTTTTCGTTGTAAAAAAGCTTGCATGCACACTCTTTCTGTTTATATACTTCGATAAGCTTTTCCACCACCTCATCAACACCCCTTTTCTCTTTGGCCGAAGTAAGGATGACAGGGATGCCTAGGAGAGTGGAGAGCATATCAGCATCGATCTTGCCACCCTTCTCTTCCAGCTCATCCACCATGTTCACCACCAAAACCATAGGGCGACGCATATCTAAGAGCTGCAATGTTAAAATGAGATTGCGCTGCAAAATATTGGCATCCACCACATTGATGATTACGTCATACTGACCCTCAATCAAATAGCGTTTCGCCACATGTTCTTCTGGCGTATAGGCTTTGAGTGAGTAGATACCGGGCAGATCCACGATATCGATATCATTCTCACCCCTTTGCAGCGTTACTTCTTTTTTTTCTACCGTCACGCCTGCAAAGTTACCCACGTGTAGTCTTGCTCCACTTATCGCATTGATTATTGAACTCTTACCCACATTGGGCTGCCCCACCATTACAGCTCTAATCTGCTTCATGGCTCCACCTCAATTCCTTCAGCCTCCTCTTTTCTTAGAGCAATTCTTGTGCCCTCTACCTCTATCTCCCATGTCTGCTTCTTAATGGTATGATCGAGTAGCGTTAATCTATTGTTTTTGGCTACACCCATGGCAAAAAGGCGGCTTTTTATCGGCTCTGGCGCTGTGATCTTCTTAATAATGCCACTTTGGCCTATTTTCATTTGTGTCACTTTCATCCTTCCTCCTAAAATCCAAATCTAGCAATTACTCTAAAAAGGGTTGTATCTCTACCATACTTATCATCCACTAATGCCAAAACTGCATCCACATTAATATTGCCTTTTTGCAGTGTTGTATATAGATCAATCTCTCGGGCATCAAAGTTTTTGGCAAAAAATCTCCCACTCAATACACCTGTATGAAAAAAATCATTTTGATAGCTTATTCCATAAACATAGGCTTCAGCACCCTTGGCAGCAACTGCATCCAATGTCATCTCTTCCATAGAAGTAAAAAAAGGTCCTCCCCCAAAGCTAAACATGCTTTGCGAATTTCTCAGCTCCCGATTATAGCCTATTGTATATGTAATATTTCCGAAACATTTTTGCATAAAAAAACCGATACTTAAAGAGTCTATGCTACTTTCAAAAAGGTTTTGCAAAGATTTTGCCCTATCTATTTGAAAATGTATATTAAAACCCCTTCTCTCCCAATCAAATTGTGCATACATAATATCAGCTATAGCATCAATATGATATGCCCAAAATGAAAAATTTTCATGAGTTATTCCTATTATGGCTGCACCATTACTCTGCTCCTTTACTCCCAAAACTTGGTTTAAATTTTTGAATCTATCAATATTCTCCCCACTCTCCCAACCTGCCATTTTTCTAATAAAAGCAGCTTCTAAACCTATTTCTCCTTGGTCAAAAGTTGTTACAACACCACTAAAATAGTTTGGCACCATACGAATATCGTCACTATCCATATGAGGAGAATCAAACATCAATCTTCCAGCTTTTAACATAAAACTCTTTGATTGGTACAAAAGATTGGCTTCGCTTAAGAAAATGAATCCATCATTACTATAGTCACTTGCTAGCTTTACATTTTGAACTCCATATACACTTCCTTGAAGACTCCATCCTCTATACGATTTTGTCCCAAAGTGAATATGGCCTCCCAATCCAAAATTTTTTTTATCTTCTACATCTACTTGATAACCAATATATCCCAACCTTAATTCAGCTTTCAGATGCTCTAGCATATTAACTTGACCTAGATCATGCCGCAAGCTTTGAGCGTACAGAGACAAAGATAAAAATAGCAATACAAAAACTCTCATACATTCCTCTTTCCAAAATAAACAGAAGAATAATAATATAAAAATACTGAAACGAAAATTAATCTTGATAATCATTATCATTATGACTAACTGTCAAAATCATTATTTATTTTTATAAATATTATTTTTAAGTCTTATATATGGCTTATCTTGATATTTTTTTAAAAAAATTTTTCATAAAGGGGTTGTAATGAAAAAGGCAGTTTTTTCCCTACTGTGCTTGACACTTTTTATCTTTGCGCAGGAGAAGATCTATTATGAGGAGGATCTTGACGTCAAGGAAGCATATGCCATGATGCAAAAAGGAGCGATTCTTATAGATGTGCGCAGTGCTGGAGAGTTTGTCTATGCTGGCCATCCGCTTGGAGCCATTAGCGTTCCGATATTTTTTTATCGTTATGAGCCAAAAGATATCAAGCTTCGCATCAATTTCGCCAAGAAAGAGCAAACCAAGCCTCTTGACGCACACAAAATCTATACCATTACACCGGTTGAGAACAAAAATTTTATAGAGAGCGTCAAAAAGGTAAGAAAAATTCTTGGCAATAAAGCGATTCTCGTCATTTGTAGGAGTGGTGCCAGAAGCAAGTATGCAGCAAATCTCTTGGCAAAAAATGGCATGAGTGAAGTCTACAATGTAGAAGGCGGCTTTTTGGAGTGGAAAAGAGCGAAGCTACCCTTTGGGGGTGAGTAATCAACCTCCCTCCATCCCCTCATAGAACTTCATTAGTTTCGCCCTCACGTCTGCTATCATCTGTGGAGTCGCCTTAGGCGAATCAAGCCAGACAGCTTGGAAATTATCTTTTTGCGTGGTATAGACTGCTTCATTTAAAAATGCGCTATACTCTTCTATGCTTTCACAGTAGCGCTCCTCATTTGTCTCTTTATTGACGCAGCGTATCATCCATCCACCTAGGCCATTGGGCACAATTTCTGCCTCTACAATCAAAATATCTTCACTTTGTACCTCTTCATTGCGATCATTTTTCATTAATCTCTCCTATCTTTTGTCCAAATTTCACCTTTTGCATAGGTTTTACCAAAAGTTTACAATAATTTTTCTCAAAAAAAAGCAAAACGGTCGATCCCATCTTGAAATAACCAAGCAACTCACCTTTCTTCATCCAAAGATCATCATACGTATAGATAGCGAGCTCATTTTTTTTGTTCGTCTCTATCCTCTTTTCAAACGTGAGCGTCATCTTGCCCACGTTTAGAGCCCCTACAAGCACGATGAATACCCTCTTGTCCTCTTTCGTGGCACACTCTACTATTACTCTTTCGTTTTCTACAAAGAGATCCTTTTTCCTTTTGAGGTAGAAAAAATTTACTGGATAGAGTTTGCCAGGAATGTGCACCACTTTTTTGATCCGCAGTTCCAGCGGCATATGGTAACGGTGATAGTCTCTAGGAGAGAGATAGAGATTGACATATTCGCCTTCATATACACTTTTTGCATCACACTCCAATAAAAGCTCATCCACACTATAGCTCATTCCCTTTATCTGCATCGCTTTGCCCTCTGAAACTTTGCCAGCTTCGGTCACGAGCGAATCGGTTGGAGATACAATCCCATCTTCTATCTCTCTATCAACCTCCAAAGATCTGGTAAAAAGCTCGTTGAGCGAAGCGTACTCGCTAGCATTTTTGAATTCACGCATATCTAGATGCATCATCTTCACGTAGCTTTTGTTGATGAACTTTTGCAAAACTGGGTGAAATCGGTGGCTGGCGAATTTACCGAAAATATTGGAAGCGATATTGCTAATGACACGCCTCTTCACACCACTCCTTTTTTAGCAAAATTGTAGCACATATTTAATCCTAACTACGATATAATTGCACAAATTTCAAAGGAGAGACATGCTGCGGTTTGCACCAAGCCCCACAGGGGATATGCACATAGGCAATCTTCGTGTAGCCATATTCAATTATATCGTCGCAAAACAGAGAAATGAGCGTTTCATCATCCGCATAGAAGATACGGACAAAGAGCGCAACATCGAGGGAAAAGATAGAGAAATTTTGGAGATTTTAGAGAGATTTAGCATCAGCTATGATGATGTGGTCTACCAAAGCGCAAATTTTGCTTTTCACCAAAACTTTGCCGCCAAACTATTGCAAGATCACAAAGCTTTTGCTTGCTTTTGCACGCCTGAAGATCTGGAAAAAGAGCGCCAAAAGGCGATTGAGCAAAAGCGAGCCTACAGGTATAGCGGCAAGTGCGAAGAGATTGGGCTTGAAGATGCCAAAAAAAGAAACGAGCCTTTCGTGGTTCGCATAAAAAAGCCAAACGAGCCTATCGTTTTCGAAGACATCATCAAAGGAGAACTCCAATTCAACCCTGATGAAATAGATAGCTTCATCATTCTTAGAGCCGACAACACCCCAACTTATAACTTCGCTTGCGCTATCGATGATATGCTTTATGATATATCCCTCATCATTCGAGGCGAAGATCATCTCAGCAACACTCCAAAACAGATCCATATCAGAAAATCCTTAGGGTACGACAAAGAGATCTCCTATGCCCATCTTCCAATCATCCTCAACAAAGATGGCAAAAAGATGAGCAAGCGCGACAATGCTTCAAGCGTCAAATGGCTGCTGGATGAGGGTTTTTTGCCCCAGGCCATCGCCAACTACCTTATCCTTCTTGGCAACAAAACCCCAAAGGAGATTTTCACGCTTCAAGAAGCGATTGCGTGGTTTGATCTTAAAAACGTGTCCAAAGCGAGCGCCAAATTCGATCTGGATAAACTACGCTTCATCAATAGAGCCCACCTTCAGCGGCTAAGCCCGGAAGAGATCGCCAAACTTTTAAACATCCACCCATCCCTTGGTGGACTCGCCAAGCTCTATCTAGAAGAAGCAAGCACTTTGAAAGAACTCAAAAGCAAAATCGATGCGATGTTTGGCACCAAAGAGTATGGAGAGTTTGGGGAGGAAGCTTTAATATTAAAAAATATCATCCTTGATATGGAGATTCCTGAAAGCTTTGATGCTTTCAAAAAAGAACTTATGGAGCGAAGCGGCCTCAAAGGCAAGCGCTTTTTCAAGCCATTGCGCCTGCTTCTTACTGGTGCTCAGCATGGGCCAGAAATCTCTGAAATATATAAATATCTCAAAGATTACATCAAAAAGGTAGTACAATGATAGTATTAGCCACATTTTTACAAGCCATAGCGCAAATTTTACATATGATCATATCCATCTACATCTGGGTCATCATCATAGCGGCACTCATCAGCTGGGTGCGCCCAGACCCATATAACCCTATAGTCCAAACGCTCTATCGCCTTACTGAGCCGGCATACGCCCTGGTGCGCCGCTACATTCCTACAGTTATTGGTGGGATTGATTTAGCTCCTTTAATCATCATAATAGCTTTGCAATTTATCGATATGTTTTTGGTGAGGCTGCTTATGATGTTTGCCATGAGGCTTGGGGCTTGAGGCTTCTTTGGCTTCTTTTGCCTTTTTGGCTAGTCGCCAAAGAGATTAGCCTCGATTTTTTGCTCAATAAACCACGATCGACTGCGAGAGATTACTATATCTGGCGCTTTTTGGATCAAAATATAAGCGCCGATAAAGCCCAAAAGGCACTAGAGCTTGCAAAAAGAGTCAATGGAAAAATCCTTCGCCGCTACGCCCAAAAAATCGACGACAACGCAACAAAAAGAGCTATCACATGCCTCTATATGCCAGCAAAAAAACTCATCAATCAAGACGCTTCTTGCATAGCAGCAGGTATTAATATCACCAAATTTACGCAGCTTCCAAGAAAAAAGCGCATTGAAATTTTTACAAAACTGCGAAAATTTCCCATCAAAGAGGATCTTAAATTCTTGCTTTCTGACAATCCCTTGCCAGCTATCAAACACTTTCCTGCAACGTTTTTGAAAATCTGGCTGGCAAGCAGCAAAAAATTTAGAAAAGAGCATCTCAATAGTATCTATACGAAGGAGTTTTTAAAAAGCCTAGCCAAAGAGTATAGATTCAACAGCTTCGCTAAAAAAGCGGTATTTGAAAACTTGGACAAAACCATCTATTCACTGCTGCGCCTGCCGCCAAGCTTTTTCGACGCCCAAGCCGCCTTCTACCTTGGTTTGGCCGCTTTGCAAAGAAATCTCAAACATACCTCCAAAAGCTTCTTTTTACAAAGCTTACAAAAAGCATATTACAAAGATCAAAAAGACAGATCTCTTTTTTGGCTCTACAAAACCACCAAAGATGCTGCATATTTGCAAAAGCTTCTCTTATCCAAAGATTGCAATATCTACGTTTTGTTAGCCCACGAGATGGCAAACAAAGAGTTCACAAACTTTTTTCATCTCACAAAACTGCCAGACAAAAAGCGAGATCTCAACCTTAGCGATCCCTTCGTGTGGTATGCAACCTACCAAAAGATAACCTTACAAGATCCCAAAAAACTCTTAAAAGAGTTTAACGCCTCAGCCACCCAAAACCTCTACGCCATCGTATTTGAAAGAGCCACCAACTACACCATGCATCCCTTCATCACACCATACGAAAAGCAACTTGAAGATATTGCGTTCAAGCCCCTGCTCTACGCGATTATCAAACAAGAGAGCAGATTCATCCCAGGAGCAATATCCAACTCCTATGCCCTTGGTATCGTGCAGTTTCTGCCCTTTCTGGCTACATATACCGCCAAAAAGCTACAGATTGCACATTTCGATCTCGATATGATGTTCGATGTGGATGTGGCATTGCGTTTTGGCATTGATCATCTAAATTATCTTCAAACATACCTCAAGCATCCGCTCTTGATAGCCTACGCGTACAACGGAGGCATTGGCTATACGAAAAGAGAGGTTTTACCACTATTTGGCAGATTCGATCCCTTCATGGCAATGGAGATGGTGGGCAGAGATGAGACGAGGGAGTATGGCAAAAAGGTGCTTTGCAATTTTGCCATTTACAAAAAGATATTTGGCAAGCCTTTCACTCTTTTGCAAAGTTTCGAAAGGTTAAAACAGCCTGCCCTACTGCATCGTTTCGGAAAGTAAGCTCGAGCCTCTCATCCTCGCTTTTTGCAAAAGTCACAAGATAGAGATGGTACCAGGGCTCGATGAAAGGCATCCTCTTCGCAAGCTCGCTGTCGGTTGAGAGTTTGGTAATTTTGAGGGGCTTTTGGCCATTGAGCGTGAGGGAGTAGCTGGGATTGAAAAGTCCTGATCTATTCTCATCCTCGAAATCGTTATCGATAAATACTCGAACAAAAAAGTACTCTTTGTCATCTTTGTTGGTCAAAGGATTGAGATAGGTAGCGATTATCATCGCTTTGTGCTCCAATGAGAGCAAAATATCGCCTTTTTTCGTGTAACGCATCGCCTCTATATAGGGCTTGTCCTCTGCAAATACTCTAAGTTCTTTAGAACTACACCCAACAAAAAGCAACGCTGCCAATAGCCCAAAAATAATCTTTCTCATGAATCCGTCCCAAATTTTTTCTCAATTATATCTTAGCTTAACTTTTCATTGGATAAAATATTCCTAAAAAAAGAGGTGGCAGGTGAGAAAAGCGGTAGCATTCACAGGACCGTCAAACAGCGGCAAAACCACAATAATTACAAAAATAGCCTCTTTGTTGGTACCCCGATACGAAGTGGCCATCGTCAAAAACGATCCAAAAGACAAAGCCAAATTCGACATCGAGGGCAAAGATAGCTACAAGTTCTTTCAAACGGGTGCTGAAGTGGTAGTCACCTCCCCTACCCGCACCACCTACTTTTCACACAGACACAAAGATCTCGATGCGATAATCAAAATGATAGAAGATTTTGACTACCTGCTGGTAGAGGGGCTCAAAACCTTGCCACTGCCTCGCATAGGCGTCTTTCGAGGCAGAGTCGATGAAAGCTATTTCGCCTATGTCGATGCGGTGGCAATCGATGAGAGTGTCGATAAATCATCCATACCGCACAATATTACTATACTCGATCTTAACAATCCAGAAATGATATTAGAGTGGATTGAGCAAAACGCAAAAGAGGTGTGAAATGACAGAAATCATAGAAGCTATCAAAAAAAGCGCCAAAAGAATCCAAAAAGCTATCAACGAAGAGGAGCTTACCTACGCCCAAAGCTGCAACAGTTCAGGCGAACAGCAGCTCAAGCTTGACGTGCAAAGCGATATGATCATAGAGGAGGAGCTTAGCAAAATAGCTTCTATCAAAACAATAGCCAGCGAAGAGAAAAGCGATCCCATCACCATCAATGAAAACGGCACCTACTTGGTAGGCTATGATCCACTTGATGGCAGTTCTCTTGTGGATGTGAATCTGAGCGTAGGATCGATTTTTGGGATATATGAAAAGAGTTTTGATGGCAAAAACCTCATAGCTTCAGCCTATGTAGTTTATGGCCCAAGAGTGGAGCTAGTAGTGGCAGGCGTGAAAGTGGAGCGCTTCGTATTGCAAGAGGACAATTTCATATTCATGCAAGAGATCTGTCTCAAAGACAAAGGCAAGCTCAACGCACCGGGTGCTACCCAAAAGCACTGGTACCCGCACCACAAAGAACTTGTGGAGTCACTCTTTCAAGAGGGTTATAGATTGCGCTACTCCGGAGGAATGGTGCCGGATTTACATCAGATTCTTTGCAAAGGCGGAGGTCTTTTTAGCTATCCTGGCACCAATGACAAGCCTGAAGGAAAACTAAGAAGAGTCTTTGAGGTCTTCCCATTTGCCTACATCTTCGAAAAGGCTGGAGGCGAAGCCATCAATGATAAAGGAGTAAGGCTATTGGAGTTGGAGTGCGGCAACATTCACGCCACCACGCCATGCTTTTTCGGTTCCAAATATGAGATAGAGAAAGTAAGAGAGTTTTATGCAAACGCTTGACAGATTCGAAGAGGCTCTTATACAAAAGACAAAAGAGCTCAAAGAATGCCAAAAAAACAAAAATATCGATTCTTGTCTCAAATGCAAAGAGATTGTAGGCTGCAAGCTTCGCAACGAATATGTGGATGCAGTCTACAAGAGCATGAACAAAGGACAAGGCGGGGGATTTGAATTTTAAGGAGAATTTATGAAAAAATATATCACAACACCAATTTACTACGTCAACGACGTACCTCACATTGGACATGCATACACCACGATAATTGCAGATAGTGCCGCAAGGCATTTTAGGCTCAGAGGTTATGATACGTTTTTTCTCACGGGCACGGACGAGCATGGACAAAAGATCGAAGAAGCGGCTAAGAAACGTGGCAAAAGCCCCAAAAAGTATGCAGACGAAATAAGCGCAAAATTCAAAAAACTCTGGGATGAATTTGAGATAAGTTACGACAAATTTATCCGCACGACTGATGAAAACCATATCAAAGGCGTGCAAAAGGCCTTTGAAATTATGTACAACAAAGGCGATATCTACAAAGGCACTTATGAGGGGCATTACTGCATAAGCTGTGAATCTTTCTTTCCAGAATCGCAACTCATTGACAACGAATTTTGCCCGGACTGCGGCAAACCCACCACCATCGTCAAGGAAGAGAGCTACTTCTTCCGCCTCTCCAAATACCAAGACAAACTTCTCGAACTCTATAAAAATGAAGAGAAATTCGTACTGCCAAAATCGAAGAAAAACGAGGTTATCCGCTTTGTTGAAGGAGGCCTGCAAGATCTCTCCATAACACGCACGAGCTTTAGCTGGGGAGTGCCTTTGCCAAAATCTATTGACGACCCAAAGCATGTGATGTACGTGTGGCTCGATGCACTGCTCAACTACGTTACAGCATTAGGGTACGGCAGTGACGAGGCACTCATGCACTACTGGCCAGCGGACTACCACTTGGTTGGCAAAGATATTTTGCGCTTTCACGCAGTCTATTGGCCGGCATTTTTAATGAGCTTGGATCTTCCCATGCCAAAACATATCGCCACGCATGGCTGGTGGACGAGAAATGGCGAAAAAATGAGCAAATCCAAAGGCAACGTAGTCGATCCCAAAACCGTGGCGGATGCGTATGGATTAGAGAATTTTCGCTACTTTTTGCTTAGGGAAGTGCCCTTCGGGCAAGATGGGGATTTTAGCCAAAAGGCGCTTATTGATAGAATCAACAACGATCTTGGCAACGATCTAGGCAACCTGCTCAATCGTATCATCGGTATGAGCGGAAAGTATTTCGATTTTTTTATCGATAGCAAAGATGTGCAAAAATTTCATCAAAAAGAGCTCGATGCGGTAGAAGAGATTATCGCCAAGCTCGATCCACTGGTAGAGGATATGAAGTGGCACAAATTTTTAGAGGAGCTATGGCAAATTCTTACCATCGCCAACAAAGCCATCGACACCTATACACCTTGGGCGAAAATGAAAGAGGGTAAAGAAGATGAGGCAATGGCGCTCATTGCTCTTGTAGCCAACATATTGGCAAAAACCGCGCTGTTGCTGCATCCCGTCATGCCAAAAACTACCCAAAAGATAGCCTCCGCTTTGGGCTTTGAGATAGATCGCGATAGCTTTACCAAGTTTATTGCCCAAAAAGAGCTACTTGCTAGCTTTACCATCAAAAAAATTCCACCTCTCTTTCCTAAAATTGAAGAGCCTTTGATGCAGGAGAAAAAGCCAAACAAAGAGCAAAAAGAGCAACAAACACAAAATCTCATTAGCATAGACGAATTCTTTAAAACATCCATCAAAATCGGCACTATTACCGAGGCCGAAGAGGTACCAAAAAGCAAAAAGCTTCTCAAACTCCAAGTAGATCTGGGCGAAGATCGCCCAAGGCAGATAATCGCAGGTATCAAAGAGTACTACTCGCCAGAGGATCTTCTTGGCAAGCAGGTATGCGTGGTGGCGAACCTCAAGCCCGCCAAACTAATGGGCTACCTCAGTGAAGGAATGATCTTAGCGGCCAAAGATAAAAATGGACTCAGCCTTGTCAGTCCATTGGAACCAAAAGCTCCAGGCACGCCTGTGAAATGAGACTGCAAAACGTAGTCTCGCTTATTGGAGGGGAGATCAAAAACCAGCCTGCGATCTCACAAATCGCTAGTTTTAGCACCTCTTTGAACGCCGTCAAACGAGGCGATCTCTTCTTTGCCAAAGACAAATCCCTCGTCCCACAAGCCATCAAACGAGGTGCATACGCGATCGTTTATGAGGGATGGATACAGATCCAAGATGAAGAGATTGCATGGATTAAAGTAGAAAATCTTGAAAACGCCGTCATCAAACTGCTTCGCTTTTTACTTATCCAAAACCAAACTAAAATCTTTGTGGTCTCAAAGCTCGCTCTAGAGTATGCATCGCTGATTCTCCATGACAAAAGGGCTGCGATTTTGCACGATCCTTTCCATCTTTTGCAATCTTTTAACAACGAAGAGTTCCTCTTTGCCACCAAAGAGCAAGTAAACGCCCTCGCTCTTGATTTCGAACATCCTCCGGCAATTGAGACCAAAATCGTCCAAGAGTTTCTATTTGCCACCTCTTTTATCATGCGTGGCAGATATTTCGATCGCTTACAAGTAGCTCCTCTCTTTTTCGAGCATTTCAAAGAGATACTCGGTTTCATGGAGGAATATGATCTTTTTGTGGATTTCGACAATCTCAAAGAATTTCCCCATTTCAAACCCCACTTCATTGACAGCGCTTTTCGACCTGTAGAGTTTGGCAAAAGCGAGCGCGTCATCATCACGGAACCAGATTGCAAACTTTTGCAAAAAGAGGCGAAATATTTAAACAAAGCCGCTCCTTGGGCGAAGAAGATCTATGTAGCCTTTGATTGTAAGCTTGAAAATTTTGCTATAATCGACTTTGCAAAGCTACAAGCATACCTGAGTAAGCGTAGCTTTACCCATGCACTTGTTCAATATTTCGATATAACGCTTCTCGAAAAAAAGCGGGAGCAAAAAAGCTTACTATAAGGAGTCATTGATTGCAAAGTGATGTTTCGTCGGATTTTAGGGATTTCGTAGAGGATTACTGGGATATAGCCTTTGGTTTTTTGAGCGCACTTATCGCTTACTACTTCCACCTACATCATCATGCTTACCTTACTACCATTTTTGCAGCCTCCTGTATCGTGGCACTCTCTGTAACGGTTAGTGAAGTGGCCGAAATATTGGCTGAACGTTTAGGAGAGCCATACGGTAGCTTCGTACTTACATTCAGCGCGGTAGCGGTGGAGATAATCTTGCTGTATATGATCCTTACTGCCGGTGGAGGAGAGGCAAGCGAACAGACTCTCCAAACAGTCAAAAGTGGCATCATTTCCGCAGTCATCGTAGATATGAACGTGCTTCTAGGCTTGGCGGTCTTCATCGGTGGGCTCGCATTCGTGGAACAAGAGCATAATGAAGATACCTCCAGTACTTATACAACAATACTTTTCATTTCGGCAATTGCCCTTTTGGTTCCAAGTCTTTTGGCTTTTACGCCTGATGGCAAAAACAATCTCTTTAAAGCCAGCATCATAATCTCTTTTATGCTCTTTGCCTACTACATCATCATCTACGTTTTTCAGACCAAAACCCATTCGCACTTTTTCAAATCCACTGCCAGAAGCAGGATTTTGCGCCTTCGAAAAAGGAAAAAGCTCGATTCACAAGAAGAGCATGAGGATAGCTACATTTTTGAAAAGTTTCCAAACTGGGCAAACCTCATAGCCATCTTTGGGCTCATTTTCGTAGTAGGCATCATGGCAGAAATCTTTGCACACGACTCTTTCGAGGTTTTTGACGCTCTTGGCATCAATGCAGGCCTTGCGGGGCTCATCATAGCAATCATCAGCGTCTCGCCAGAGCTCATCACGGCAGTCAAAGCCGCCAAAAACGATCAGATCCAAAGGGTAGTTAATATTGCGATGGGAGCTAGCACAGTCTCCATCCTCATTACCGTTCCTGCCCTAATGGCGCTCTCGTACATCAATGGCATAGCCTTTACGCTTGATTTCAATGCACTGCAAATCGGAGCACTGCTTCTAACAGTTATTTTGGCTTGGAAAACCACGGACAATGGTGAGACCAATTATATCGAAGGGGTTTCGCACTTGATGTTTTTTGCATGTTTTGCGGTCATTGCAGCTCTCTATTAAGGATAGATTATGCAAAGAAGAGCCTTTCTCGCCTCCTCCGCGGCCCTAGGTGCGTCGCTGTTAGCAGGCTGCAAAAGAGAGGAAAAAAGCACCTTGCACATTAGTCGCGGCAGAAAAATCCATATCAAACTAGCCACCAGTTGGCCTGCCAACTTCCCAATTATGGGCGAAGGAGTGGAGGAGTTTGCCAAAAGGGTGGCAGAAGCCACCAATAACGAAGTACAAATCAAAGTCTTTGCCAAAAACTTGCTCGTACCCGCTCTTGGTGTTTTTGATGCATGTAGCGCGGGACAAATCGATGCGTTTCATTCAGGTCCCTACTACTGGAAAGGCAAAAATGCGGCTTTCTCTCTCTTTGGAGGATTTCCTTTTGGCTTTACATCTACCGAGATGAATGCGTGGATGATGTATGGCGGGGGTCTGGATATTTGGCGAAAGCTCTATGCCAAATACAATCTCTACCCTCTTCTTGGCGGCAACACCGGCGTGCAGATGGGCGGATGGTTTCGCAAAGAGATTAAGAGCTTTAGCGATCTTAAAGGATTAAAGATGCGCATACCTGGACTTGGCGGAGAAGTAATGGCAAAACTTGGCATCAACCCTGTGCTGCTGCCAGCAGGTGAAATCTATACAGCTCTGGATCGCGGCACGATTGATGCGACCGAGTGGGTAGGACCAGCACTTGATATCAAAATGGGATTTTACAAAGTCGCTAAATACTACTACAGCGGCTTTCATGAGCCTGGCAGCGTATTGGAGCTCACATTCAACAAAAAATTCTGGGATTTTTTGCCGCAAGATATTCAAACGATTATCATCTCTCTTGCTAATGAAATGAATGCCAAAATGATCTACAATTTCCAAGACAAAAACGCCAAAGCCTTGCAACAGCTCAAAAAATTTGGCGTAGAACTCAAAGAGTGGCCGCAAGAAATAGTGGAAGCAGCCAAAAAAGCCCTCATGACAGTCATCCAAGAGCAGAGCAATAAGTCGCAAGATTTCAAAGAAGTATGGCAACAAATTGAGCCATACTGGATGCAAAATAGAGCATGGACATCACTAGGAACCAAAAACTATCTTGAGATGCGAGATGGATAAGAAAATTGGTTTTTGGGAAGCCTACTCCATAGGGGTGGGCGGCATGATTGGAGGCGGCATTTTCGCCGTACTTGGGTTAACAATTCTTCTTGCCAAAGGGGCAGCGCCTTTAGCTTTTTTGTTCGCTGGAGTTATCGCACTGCTTAGTGCCTACTCCTACGCGAAACTGAGCGTAAGATACCCAAGCGAGGGAGGCACGGTCGAATTTTTGGTGCAAGGCCTTGGCAACAACCTCTTTAGCGCATACCTCAATACCCTATTGCTTGCAAGCTACATTATCATGCTAGCTCTTTACGCCTATGCCTTTGGCAGTTATGCAAGTGCACTCTTTTTTGGGAAAGATATTCTTTTTTACAAAAAGCTTTTTATAGCTTTTGTCATAATTCTATTTACATTCATCAACTTTTTGGGAGCTTATGTTAGCGGCAAAAGCGAAGATGTTATGGTGCTTATCAAAGTGACAATCTTACTACTGTTTGCACTGTTAGGCCTTTTTACGGGAGATTTCTCAAGGCTCAGTCCTGAGCATTATGAAAGTATAATAAAGATAATGACTGGCGGGCTTATTATCTTTTTGGCATATGAAGGCTTCGAGCTCATCGCCAATACGGCAGCCGATATTGAAAATCCAAGCAAGAATCTTCCAAGAGCCTACTTTGCCGCAGTGCTTACCACAATCTTTATTTATGTATTGGTAGCGATTGTAGCAGTGGCGAATTTGAGCTATGAGCAGGTACAAAAGTATAGCGATTTCGCCTTGGCAGTTGCAGCAAAGCCGTTTTTGGGAAATTTTGGCTTTACGCTCATCGGTATTGCCGCACTGCTCTCTACCTCCTCTGCCATCAACGCCACGCTCTATGGGGGCGCAAGAGTCAGCTACCTGGTGGCAAAAACAGGAGGATTGCCAAAAGAGTTTACGAGAAAACTTTGGAAGAAGGGAAGCGAGGGGCTATTGATCTTGGCTGTGGCTGCCATCTTTTTCGCGTTGACGTTCAACCTAGAAAACATCTCCATTGCAGGGAGTTTAGGCTTTTTGATAATCTTTGCTAGTGTGAACTTCGCCAATTTCAAACTCTACAAAGAGACCCAATCCAATAGATGGATAAGTTTTGTGGGCTTCGTGCTCTGCGTCCTATCCATCATCGTGCTTGTCGGTTACAACTACCAGCACCATCCAGACAACCTCAAATCATCTTTTATCCTACTTATTGTCACGTTTATTTTCGAGCTACTCTACCGAAGCTTCACTTCCATTCGCTTGCAAACCTATGTGGATCCGAAACTAGCTCAAAGAGAGCGCTTTTTGCGAAACTACATGGGATATCTGGCACCAGTTTTCAAGATCATCAAAAACCGCTTCAAAGATGTGCAAATCTATGAACTCCCTTCCCATAAATCTCAAGTGAGCTTGCTTTTTGTGGCACCAAAAGAGAATAAAGCTATCAAAAAGGAGTTTTTCGAACATCTCAACAAAGAGCTCAAAACAAAATCAGAAAAATTCGTCAAAATCGAATTTAGCAAGAAGCCAAAAGAAGAGGCTACGAGGTTGGTTTAGTCTTATATGGGATCTTATCTTTGAGCCCCGCTTTTTGAAAACCTTTGAGGCGCAATCTACAACTATCGCACACTCCACATGCAGCATCTTCGCTCTGATAGCAACTCCATGTACGCTCCAATGGCACGCCAAGCTTCGCTCCAAGCCCTACGATATCCTCTTTTTTAAGATGTATGAGTGGCGTTTGGATGGTAATGTGCGTCTCATCTTTGGTGCCAAGATTGATGGCCTTTTGCATAGCATCAATAAAACTCTCCCTACAATCGGGATACCCGCTGCTATCCTCTTCCACTACTCCTATATAGATGGCAGAAGCCCCCTCTTTTTCTGCGATTGCAGCAGCAATGCTTAGAAATATGCCATTGCGAAAAGGCACATAAGTTACGGGAATACCCGGCTTAATGCCTTCCTCTGGCACGGGGATATTGGTATCCACGAGCGCGGAAGCTCCAATCTGCTTGAAAAAATTTAGATTTATGACATAGGTTTTTGCCCCTAGCACTTTGGCTATCGCTTCAAATGCCTCCAACTCTTTTCGTTCTGTCCTTTGCCCATAATTGAAGTGTACGGCTACTATCTCATAGCCATCTCTTTTGGCAATGAAGCTAGCTACCGCGCTATCCATGCCACCACTAATGATACATACCGCTTTTTTCATCACTCATTCGCTTTTGATAGATTATTTTGTTATTGATCGTAATTGTATCAAAAGAGCAAGGGTTTTTGAGATAATCCGAAAAACTCAAAAAGAGATATCCTTTGGGCTTGAGCAACCCGTGAAAGATAGCAAGTGCCTGCTCCTTTTTCTTCTCTTCAAGGTAGATAAAAAGGTTACGGCAAAAAATGAAATCGTAATGCTCTTGCTCAAAATTGTTTTCGAAGAGGTTTGCTTGCAAAAAGGTGATGGATTCTTTTATGCGATCTATTATTCTATATCCTTCTTCTAGCCGAATGAAGTATCGCTCCTTAATATAGGATGGAACATATTTAAGCTCTCTATCCAGATAGTAGCCTTCTCTCGCCTTCTGAATGGCTTGTGGATTGATATCTACTGCGTCTATATGAAAATCGCAGCAATTATGTTCCAAAAGGTATATGGCGATACTATAGGGCTCCTCACCACTTGCACATGGGATAGAGAGGATATGAGGATGGATCAGAAAGTTTTTCTCTATCAAATCCTTGACAATGGCAAAGTGTGCATCTTCACGAAAAAAGTAGCTCTGTGAGACCACTAGCTCTTGGAGCAGCATCGAGAAAATCTTCTCATCATCTTGTAGTTTTTCATAAAACTCATTGCACTCATGAATTTGCAACCTATTCATTACATCGCTCACTTTCATAAAAAAGAGTGCCAATTTCTCTTGAAACGTGATGCCGGTTTTGGTTCTAAAATACTCCTCTATCTTCTCGTAGCAGGCAAAACTCATTGCAAGAAATCTTTTATCTTCTCTATGATTTCATCCAATCCCAGCACCTCTTTTGAGGCTCTTTGCTGCACCGCCATTTTCGGAATGCCATAGATTACCGAATGTTCTTTGGAGGTAGTCATGGTAGTCGCTCCATTTTGCAACAGTCTTTTCATACCCTCTACCCCATCACTGCCAATGCCCGATAGCAAAATCGCCAATACCTCTTGAAGGTTTTTCTTTTTCTTGGCGACTGAGATAAAAAACTCATCAATACTTGGCGTATAGATGCTCTCGTGCATTCTCATTCCAAAGAGCATCTCGCTGCCATCAATGTTCTCATATACAATGTTTGTCTTTGTATCGCAAATATAGATAGAACCCTCTTGCAAAATAGTTCCATCCATTCCTTTGTGTATAGGCACTTTGGCATGTTCTTGTAAAATCTCAATAAAAGCGTCCACAAGCGAAAAATTGAGATGAACACAAAAGATAACGGCTCCTTTGATATTTTCAAGACTTCTTACTATCTTCTCCAGCGCACACACACTCCCTGCCGAAGCTCCTATTAGGACAAGTTTCATGTCCTATACTCTTGCAGTTTGGATCGCAACCTGTCAATCTGTTTATACAAAAGCTCCGTAGAGGTCGCGATCTCCTCCACATTGCGCGCATTGAGAGAGGAGAGTTCGTTGATTTTGCCAACGTCGTTGATAATCGCTTCGATATCTCTCAAGATAGCTTTTATTTTATTTGACGCTTCCAAAGAACCCTCTACCGTGTCGTTCATCACACTTGAAATAGAGTCCACATCCGCTTCAATATTATCAACGGATTCTGACAAATTTGTGATATTTTCTGCATTCGCAGAGATTTTGGCGCTAATATCGCCAATCTTGCCAAGCAGTTGCGTTATGGTGAAATTGATTTTTTCCACATGGTTTCTCGATTTTTCTGCCAATCCCCGCACCTCTTCGGCCACCACTGCAAAGCCTTTACCGTGTTCTCCGGCGCGCGCAGCTTCGATAGCAGCATTGAGAGCCAAAAGATTGGTCTGATTGGCGATCTCTTCGATGAGCATCAAAACGTCTTTTGTCTCGTCGGTGGTTTTTATAAGCACGTCGAGCTCTTTTACGATGCTTTTTTCCTTGTGGGCACTCTTTTTGACTTCATTGACTAGCTTGACGATATTCTCTTTTGCAAGCTGCAAGAGATTGTTGGCTTGCTCGATCTCTGTTTGTGCGGTATCGAGTTTATTCACCGAATCCACGAGAGGGCTACGAATCTTCGTGGCGTTGCTTGCCGTTTGCGATA
This sequence comes from Nitratiruptor sp., assembly GCA_015494535.1. Classification (GTDB taxonomy): domain Bacteria; phylum Campylobacterota; class Campylobacteria; order Campylobacterales; family Nitratiruptoraceae; genus Nitratiruptor. Next base: position 27,747 of record WGBC01000084.1, read on the forward strand.
CGAAATAGGCCTCCTCTTCCATATTTTTGCCTATCTCCATTGCTGTTTGGGAGAGCTCTTTGGCCACTTTCGAGTTTTTCTCTACAGATGCTTTTGCTTCATCTATTGTATCTTTTGCAAACTTGATCAAGCTATTGGTATTTTCGACCACGGTGCCCAGTTCATCTTGGGATCGCAGATCGATTCTGTTACTAAAATCTTTGTTTTTGACGATTCTTGAGAGATTTGCACTCAATACCTTGATAGTGGCGTTGATACTCTTCTCGACGATGAGATATCCTAGAAACAGCACAAAAATCAATCCAACTAGCGTAATGGAGAGCGTCACATAAAAAGATGTCCTATTTTTATCGATTATCCTCTCGATATCAAACAGGATTTGTTTTGCGATACCATTTTCTATAGCTTTTAAAAGATTTATCTTTTTGGTAATAGTATCAAACCAGTATCCTGGCTCGATACCGAAATTGCCCTCACTTGCTTTTTTGAGCGCTAAATCCTCCATTCTTTTCACCTCTTTGAATACTGGCTGCTTGGCAACTTTCTCGTATAGTGCTACGAATTTCTGGGGTGCTGCCATTTTAAAGGCATCCAAAAAGGCTTTTTGTTCACTGATGAGTCGGATAAATTTGACGAAAAATCCAGGCAAAAACGCATCATTGGCAAACGTGGCGGAGAGCACCGCTCTCTCTATCCCAGCTCTCTCTTTGGAGAGCAGAAAGTCGTCATAGGCAATAAGCTCTCTCGTAATCGTCGCTTCATTGCTCTTTTTCGAAAGTGAACCGATTGTCTCCAAAAATTTCGTATTAATATTGGTATAAAAAGTGATTGCATCCTTCGGGCTTATCTGCAAGGCTAGCACTTTCTTGCGAACTTGCGGGATCATACGAAGCATGTGCAATTCGTTTTGGATCTCGTTTTTGATATCTTGGTGAATGTCGCTATAGTTTTTGGATGCGATAAAAGATTTGAGATCGGCAATTTTCGTATCCGTAAGCGTGTATTGTTTTCTAATCTCTTGCACGAACTTCTTCCCACCACTTCCCAAATAGCCAGCGGTTCGTCCGCGCTCCTTTTGCAACTCATGCACCACATTGGATATCTTGACACTCAACGCTACGGCACTTCTGAGTTTACAAGCATCCTGGTAAGTTGTATATTCTTGGACTAAAAGTTTGTAGGATATCACCAACGCATAGAACACGAATATGCCGATAAGCAAAAGAAGTTTTGCTTTGATGGTTTTAAACATGAGCTTCCTTTTTGGTACAATATCACCAAAAAACGGGTGATAAATGATCGAAATTGAAAATAGAACCAATACATCAATAGATACTACTATTATCGAAAAGATAGCGGATTTTTTAACAGATAAAGATATCGAGCTTATTCTCACAACCAACGACGAGATACAAGCACTCAACAAAACCTACCGTGGCGTCGACAAGCCTACCGATGTACTCAGTTTTCCTCTCAACGAAGCACCTCATGCACCACTTGGCAGCATAGTTATATCCGTAGAAAAAGCCCAAGAGGAAGCCAAAGAGCATGACCACTCTGTAGAAGAAGAGGTTGCCTTGCTATTTTTGCACGGGCTTTTGCATCTGCTTGGCTACGATCACGAAACGGATAGCGGAGAGATGCGAGCGAAAGAGAAAGAGATAATCGAGCATTTCAACCTTCCCCAAAGTCTTATAATCAGGAACGAAGGATGATAGACTACATCATATTTATCGTAGCGATGGCGGCTCTCATAAAGGGAGCCGATTTGATCATCAAAGAGGCTGAAAAGATAGCTTTGCACTTTGGTATAAGCGAGTTTGTCATAGGAGCTACGCTCATAGCCCTGGGCACCAGCCTACCAGAAATGGCAGCGAGTATAGTGGCAAGCTATCACCACAAAAGCGAACTGGCGGTCTCCAACGTCATAGGCAGCGTCACGCTCAATATCACGCTCGTGCTTGGCATCGTCTTTTTCATCAGCAAAAATATGAACCCAACGCGAGATATATTCTCCAAAGATAGCGCATGGGCACTCTTTCCTATATTTTTGTTTTTGCTAGTTGGTTTCGATGGCACCATCACAAGAGCCGAAGGGGCAATATATTTGACCCTCATGGCAGGGTATCTTCTCTTTTTGTCCAAAGAGCCCTCACTAGTAGCGGAAGAGGTGGATGAAGAGCTTTTAAAAGAGCCATTCAAATGGCCTGCTACCTTGGCACTGTTAGTGGTTGGATTCGTATTGGTCATCTATGGTGCGGACTATGCAGTACAGAGTGCTAGCAATATCGCAAGAAGCTTGGGAGTGAGCGAGTGGATCATAGGGCTCTTTCTCGTTGCATTCGGCACAAGCCTGCCAGAGCTGATTGTAAGCATCGTAGCGGCTCTCAACAAAAAAGCTGATATGAGTATTGGCAATATTATTGGCTCAAACGTAGCAAACTTCAGCGTCGTATTGGGAACGGCAGCGATGGTCAATCCATTGACTATCGATTTGCAAGCCTATAGCTTCGATATTTTGACAGCCTTTATCGCATCGCTGATGCTAGTTTTCATCACAGCCAACAAACTCTACAACAGATCCGCTGGTATCGCCCTTTTAGCAACCTTGGCTATTTTCTCTTTAAACCATATCCCTTAAAATAGCCAAGCTCTATCATTTTGTTATATATTGCACTCACAATTGGTCCTGCAGCCGTACCCCCGTGCCCTCCATGCTCCACCAAAACAGTCACGACGTAGCGTGGATTGCGATAGGGAGCATAGGTGGTAAGCCATGCGTGGGATCTGGTAAAATAGGCTAAATCCTCCTCTTTCATCCTCTTTTTCTCATCCTGCGGTATCCCGATAATCTGCGCCGTTCCCGTTTTGCCAGCAATGGTAATTGGAGTCTTTATATGCCTAGATGCAGTGCCTTTGGGGTGATTGCACACCTCATACATACCTCGACGAATAAATTTCATATACTTTTTTTGCAAAGGCGTCAAAACATCTTCAAATCGGCTTTTGTACTCTTCATAAATGAAGCTTTTGGCAAAATGCGGGGTTGGCAGTTTGTCCGTGGCCAATAGGGCTGTATAGCGAGCCACTTGCATAGGCGTGGCGAGATCGTACCCCTGCCCAATGGAGGATACTACAGTCTCGCCTTTATACCATGACATGCCATACTTTCTAGCTTTCCACTCTTTATCTGGAATGACGCCGATAAATTCATTTGGCAGATCTACGCCAGTCTTTTTTGCAAAGCCAAGCTTTCGCAGCGTCTTGGCGATCTTGTCTATGCCTACTCGCAAACTCCCCTCATAAAAATAGACGTCGCAGCTTTCCCTAATGGCATCTATAAGCCGCACATCCCCATGCCCGCTACTTTTCCAACAGCGAAATTTCCTTTTGCCAAGCTCAATGGCACCATTGCAGTAAAATGGGGTATATGGCGAAATCTTTCTGGAATCTATGAAACTAAGCGCCACGCCCATCTTGATGGTGGAGGCTGGCGGATAGAGTCCATTGATGAGTTTGTTGGTGAAAGGGTGGTTGAGATCGGTTATGAGCTCTTGCCACTTCTTGCGGCTAATGCCAGCCACGAAGAGATTGGGATCATACTCTGGAAAGCTGCCAGCAGCCAAGATCTCCCCATTGGTTTTCATCACGATCGCCACACCGGCTCTGTTTTTGAAAAGATTATGGATAAAGCGCTGCAACCTTAGATCGATCGTCAAGAATAGATGCCTGTTTTGTACGCATGGCTTTTGCTCGATGAGATCAATCACTTCGTTGAAGGCTGTCACTTTGAGCTTTTTGTATCCAAGCTCTCCTTCCAGGTAGTCGTTGTAGTACTTTTCAATACCTGTTTTGCCGATTATCCCCGTGATTTTGGCAACGTTGTCCCTTTTTGCATCTTTGATGCCCGTTTTGGATACGTAGCCAATCACATGCGAAGCTATATTGCGCTGGGGATAGTATCTTTTGAAAGCTGGCTCGATGGATATATCTGGATTGAGCTGCAGCTTCGAAAAAAATGGCAGCATCCTGTGGTAAGGAATGAAGGGCACCACCTCTATAAACTCATGATTATAGGCCGAATCCTTTTTCCTGTAGCGGCGCAGCAGCTTTTGGGGCTCTAAATCCCTAAATCTTTGGATTATCTCTTGGATCAATCTATGAAGCTTTTTGGTTCCACGCAGATGGGGAGCTATTTTGATCTTGAAGCCTATTTTGTTGACAGCCAAAGGCTCGCCGTTTCTATCGAAAATCTCCCCACGAATTGGAACGATCCACTCCTTTTTTATCATATTCTGCTTGGCAAGCGCTTCATAGTAGCTATTTGATTTGATGGAGAGAAAATAGATTCTTGATAGCAATACGATCCAAACGGCGAAAAATATGAAAATTACTATCTTACTTCTCATACGCAACCACTACAAAAAGATCCATCGACGCATACAAAAGCATCAACGAAGCCTCAAAGTATACGCTCTCTTTCATTATGAAACCATACACAAGCATTACTCCCACAAGCACCCCATAAAATATTGCGACACCTAAAACTTGCAACAAAATCTTAGAAGAGATAATATAGCGAAGATGGCGCAGGAAATAGATACTCAAAAAAAGGGTAACGAACAAAGAAAAGCGCTGCATGCCGTGATCTATCTCGTACAAATAAAGGTACGAAAGTGCGAAAATTTTCTCTTCGATGGCTCCGTTTGCAAAGATTAGCCATAGCATCAAGCCAAAAAGCGGCGGCAAAAAAAGATAAATCGTACTCAAAGGCTCGTATATAAAGAGCAAAAAGATGAAAAAGAGATATTTTAGGAGATTTTTTTCATCATAGCCACTTCGTTGCATATAGGAAAATGCTTGCATTTTATACAGTCTTGCCAAATTTTGTGCTCTGGTATCTGCTCTTTGGATATCTCTTGGAATCCGAGCTTCTCGAAAAACTCTTTGCTATATGTAAGGGCCAAAATCTCTTTGACGGCAAGCTCTTTTCCCTCCTTTACGGCCTGTTGGACAAGATTCGTGCCTATTCCTCTACCCTGTAGGCTCTTATGGACGATGAGGCTTCTGATTTCCGCCAAACGCACGCTATGGATATGCAATGCAACGTAGCCCACTATTTCGTCGTCGATTTTTGCGATGGTATAGGATCGGATGTTCGTAGCTACTTCGTCGTCGCTTCGCGGCAAAATTATACCATCTTTTACATACTCCAGCGCAAGCCGCTGCATCTGCGCAATGTCAGTGAGTATCGGTTTTTTGTAGGTTACCAAAGATATGCTCCAATATCTTGATTTTGAGCTCCTCAATCCCTTTTTTGTCGACACTAGAGACCAACAACGCATCGGGATGGAGCTTTTTGAGTGCCGCTTTTTGGGACTGCTTGAGTTTATCGGCTTTGGTAAAGACCTCGATAATCTTCTGATCCCCTCTAGCGATGGAGCGCAAGAACTCCCTCGTGGATTTGTCGATGGCAAGTTCTGGATGCCTTGCATCAATGAGATGGATGAATATACGGATACTATCTCGTTGGCGTAGAAACTGCGTGAGATTCTTCTGCCACTCCTCTTTGATGCTTTTGCTTGTCTTGGCATACCCGTATCCCGGCAGATCCACGAAACGAAGGGGGTAGATCGCCTCGCCATCCTTATAGTGTACCTCAAAAAAATTGATAAGCTTGGTTTTCCCTGGTGTTGCAGAACTCTTCGCCAGGTTTTTCCTCTCCACCAACGCGTTGAGCAAAGAACTTTTGCCCACATTGCTGCGCCCAAGAAACGCCACTTCGCTCATGCTAGGTGGCGGGGCTTGTTTGATGGATGGTGCCGATGTGAGAAACTCCGCTTTGACTGCTTTAATCATTTCTCCTCGATATTAATAATCATTTTGACAGGTTTGTTATACGAGCCTTGGACATTGAGTTTCGAGCTTTGCAGATTGAGATATATCTCTTGCGCAAAGAGCTTTTTCTTCTCTGGCATCTGCTCGATATGCACATCGCCTCGCAATAGATACTCTTTTTTATTGGGAAAATAGATGATCTGCTTGGCGCTGCCGCTATAGCGTTTTTTGTTTTTATCTACGATGCTAAATCGCACATTTCCTTTGGCTACGATTTTGATAGGCTTATGCTTCTTGTTGAAGTAGATCACCACCTCATCAGCTTCTATCCTGTCTTGTGCACGCTTAACCACCACGCTGCCCAAAAATTTGGAAATCAGCTCTTTTTGGCTCGCCTCAAACTTCTTGGAAGTGATCTCGATGTTTTCTGCTTGCAAAAGCAGCGCGAAAACGAGCAACAGTATCAATCTCATATCTAACTCTTTAGTTTCGCTTCTATATTGTAAGCCACTATTTTACCCAATTTTTGGTTATAGAGAAGTTTCGAGCCCTTCACATGCATATCCTTAGCCTGCAATTTGAAGCTCACAGGCACTTGCACGATTTTGCTGTGCAAGAAGTAGTTGACCTTTTGGCTAAAAAAATGAAATTCTTTGCCATAGTATCCCACATCACCACGCAGCTGCAAAACAAACTCGTCATATTTTGCCTCTTTTGCCTCTATTTTCTCCCCGTCTCTTTGCGCCTGGACGTCTCTTACGACCAAAACGTCGCCTCGTTTTATACCCTCTCGCCCTCGCAGCTGCATCTGTATGCCATCTGTTACAAGGGATTTGAACTCGAAGTTTTTAAACTGGATCTGGGCTTCGGAGGCGGCTCGCACATCTACCTCGAAAGGCTTGAAAAGCAGCAGCCAAACAAGGATGAAGCCCAATAAGATGCCAAAAAAGTAGTAAATCTTCACTTTGTCCAGTACTCCAGATACTCTTGATAGAGCCCCTCTTTTTGGAGCAAGAACTCTATCATCTCTCTAACAGCCCCTTCGCCACCTCTAGAACCAAGCACCACATCCACGCGCTCTTTGATATAGGGCACGGCATCTTGTGGAGCGAAAGAGAGCCCTACCTCTTGTAAAAGCCTGAAATCGTTGAGATCGTCACCAATTGCGGCGAAACGCTCCAAACCGATGCCAAGTTTTTGGCTCAGCTCTTTTATCGCCTCGTCTTTTCTCTTGACGCACTGATAAAGATGCTCAATTCCTAGCTCCTTTGCCCTGTACTCCACTATTTTCGAAGTTCGTCCCGTAATGATGGCGGCCTTTTTCCCGAGCCTCAGCCACTGCACGATAGCGAAACCATCTTTGACATTGAAAGCTTTGAGTTCATCCCCGCTGTTTGTGTAGACTATCTGCCCATTGGTCATGCACCCATCAACATCGAGCACGATCACATCGATCATAGAACGCCTTTCGTACTAGGCATGCCTGCTCTATCGTCCATGCGCAAGCTCCTGCGCAGCGCCACCGCCAACGCCTTGAAAGCGGCTTCCGCTATATGATGCCTATTTTTACCACGCAGCTGCACGATATGGCAGGTGATTTTCGCATTGAAAACTAAAGCTTTGAAAAACTCCTCTACAAGTTCGCAATCAAACTCCCCTATTTTACCATCGATCGCCACTTCATAGACCAAAAACGGACGATTGGAGAGATCAAGCGCACAGCTCACGGCGGCTTCGTCCATCACTACAACGCTATCGCCAAAACGCTCTCTGTTTTTGGGAGGGAATATCTCTTTATGTAGCGCTTCGCCAAGAACGATGCCCACATCTTCTACGCTGTGGTGGTAATCAACATGCAAATCGCCATCGCACCTGACTTCCAGATCGAATCGCGCATGCTTGGCAAAGGATTCTAGCATATGATCGAAAAAGCCTATGCCTGTCGCCACATTTGCTCTACCCGTTCCATCTATGTCGAGTGTTAGCTCTATTTTGGTCTCTTTCGTCTCTCTTTGTAGTCTCGTCACTGTCCATTCCTTATAATAAATGCTCCAGGATAAAGTCCACGATTGATGAAATCTCTCGCTTCAGCTTCGCTCTTGAAGCCTGTCAGCCATACTCTATAGATTGGTGCACCATCGAAATCAAACTCTTTGATAACGGCTCTGTACCTGCCATCCACCAAAGCGTTTTTTCGTTTGGTGATCTGCGCCCCTTGGTATCTTCTAAAAGATCCAATCTGCACGGCGAAATCTTTGAGCACCACTTGTTTTTTCGGAACCCCTTGCAATGAAGCGATATGCTTGTCAAATCCCAATACCTCGATCTCCACAGGTGCGGTTCCCGTACCTATCATGCCTATTTTTCTCGCCGCGGCATAGGAGAGATCTATTATCCTATTGCCAACAAATGGTCCTCTGTCATTGACACGCACGACCGTGCTTTTGCCATTGTTAAGATTAGTGACTTTAAGCATCGTATTCATGGGAAGCGTCTTGTGTGCAGCCGTGAAGTCATGCATATTGTATATCTCGCCATTGCTTGTTTTTTTGCCATGGAAATTTGGCCCATACCAGCTAGCAATCCCTCTATATTTGGTCCCCACTTCCACCACTGTAGGGTAGTATCGCACGCCATTGACGGTGTAAGGGCGCATAGTGGCTCTATGGATCGCTTCGGAGCTTTTAGCTTTGCCATAACCGCCTGGCACATAGGCAACCTCTTGCTTGGAGCTACACCCAACGAACACCAAGACCAAACCAGCAACTGCAATGTATCTAATAGAGGACAACAAGCTTCTCTCCCACTTTTAAGAAATTATCCTTTTTATCGTTCCAAAGCTTGAGTTTTTTAGCATCCACCCCAAATTTTCTTGCGATCTTCAAAATCGTATCACCCTTTTTAACCCGATAGATCTTTTTGTACCTCTTGGGAATCGGTAGGATGAGTCGATCGCCAATATGCAAGATATTGGAATGCAGACTGTTGAACTTTTTGATGAGTGATACCTTAATACCAAATTTTCTAGCGATTTTGTACAAAGAATCGCCCTTTTTGACCTTGTAAGCCAAGAATCCCTTGGCGATATTGGATGGTTTGTAGTGTTTTTTGAACTCTTGATATTTTAGTTTTGGGATATAGATGGCATAACGTTTCACATCAGGTGGCGTGAATCCCCTTTTGAGATGGGGGTTGAGGTTTTTGAGGTATCGCTCTCTAAGTTTTATCTTTTCGCCCACATACATGAGCAGTTCTGCACCTTTGACTTTCACAGGCATAATCTCATACTCCTCGCCTCTTGTGAGAATATACGCCAAATCGCTATTGAGAGTATAGCTCTTGTCGTTTGCCATGAGGGCAAGCATCACAATTTTATAGAGATAACGCCTACTCTCTTTTGGCAAATACTTCCTATTCTCATCCAACAACACCATCACATCGTCCGTGCCAGCCTTCTTGATGGCTCGTTGCACCGTCCCTTCGCCTGCATTGTACGCCAAAGCCGCGAGATACCACTTGCCAAACATGGCGTGCAGATGTTTGAGATATTTGATTGCGGCATTGGTGGATTTGTATGGATCTTTTCTCTCATCCACAAATTCATCTATTCTTAACCCAAATTTTTTGGCCGTTGCAGGCATAAACTGCCATATCCCCACTGCATGTTTGATGGATCGTGCATGGGTGGCGAAATTGGATTCTGCCAAAGCCATAAACAAAAAAACATCTGGGATGTTGTAGGCATTGATAATTTTAACTAGGTCTGGGATAAAATAGGTCTCTACGCGTTTCACGTCGAAGAAATGGTGTTTTTTATATTTAGCATAATGTTTTTTGAGTGCCAAAAACCGCTCGCTGTGCAAAAAACGCATAGGGATATCTAAACTCTTAGCTATATGGTGTTCAATCGAGTCGCTTTGACGCTCGAAAGAGGCAAAGAGAAGATGGCACAAAACCAACAAAACCAAAAGAATCCGCATACAACTCCTTTGCTCTATTATATCACTTTATGCGAAAAAGCCTCAAGGCGTTTTGCGTGGTAATCTCTACTATCTCCTTTTCGTCCCTTTGCACGATTTGGGCAAGCTTCTTGGCTACGTAGATGGTATAGGCTGGCTCGTTTCTCTTGCCACGATAAGGTTCAGGGGTGAGGTATGGCGCATCTGTTTCCAGCACTATGCGACTTAGTGGAATCTGGGGTACTAAGCTTACAAGTTTCTTGGCATTTTTAAATGTGAGGACTCCTCCTATGCCATAGTAAAACCTATCTTGCAGATTCAAAAGTATGGGGCTTGCATTGTAGCAGTGCAATACCCCGCCCCTGTTTCCTGCATGCTTATGCAAAAGCTCGTACGCATCGCCGCTAGCCTCTCTGATATGCACGATGAGAGGCAGATCATACTCTTTGGCTAGTTCAATTTGATCGAGAAAAACTTCCTTTTGCGCCTCTTTAGTCTCCTCTTTCTCCTCTTCATCCTTTGGCAATCTATAGTAATCAAGACCACACTCCCCTACCGCTACGCATTTTGGATGGGTAATGAACCTTTTGAGATACTCCCTATCGTAACTGTCGATGTCATATGGATGCACACCCACCGCTAAATAGATTTGATCATACTTTTCGGCTAGCTCAATAGCTCGCGGCAAATCTTTTGGATCGGCTCCTGGGATTATCATCCTCTTTACACCAGCTTCCAAAGCCCTCGCAATTACTTCATCCACATCATCATAGAACATCTTATGATCCAAATGCGTATGCGTATCTACTATCAATGAGCCTCCTTAAGCATCTTTTTAGCAAACTCCTTCGCTTCTTGGGTAATCTTCTCGCCACTGATTATGCGGGCGATCTCTTCTACTCTTTTATGATCTTTTAGCTCCGTGACGCTGCTTTTTTTCTCCTTTTTGCTCACTAAAAAGTGCTGATCCGCCACGGAAGCTAACTGGGCTTGGTGGGAGATGGCAAAAATCTGATACCTTTTAGCTAGCTCTTTCAAAATCTTTGCTACAGCCATCGACTCTTCGCCACTGATATTGGCATCAATCTCATCCAAAATCAAAACCCCCGCTTGCCCACTCTTGCTTGCAGCCAAAAAGGCAAGGCGCAATCGATTGTATTCACCTGAGCTAATCTCTTTGAAGCTTACTCCATCAAGCTGCACCTGCACTACATCTATACCTTGAGAGCTTAGATCTTTTTTTTCAAACTTTATCGATGCCTTTGGCAGTTTGAGCTGCATGAGGTATTCATTGATTTTTTCTAGTAGCTTCTTTACACCCTCTTTGCGCCTTTGGCTGATATTTATAGCCAACTGCATAAGGCTCTCTTGCAAAGCCTCTAACTCCCGCTCCAGCGCCTCTTTGTCGACGCTGAGATTTTGCAGCGCTGCAAGCTCTCTTTTTTTCTCTTCTTTCACGCGCAACGCCTCCTCGATACTGCCATAGCGCCTCTTCAGAGCCGAGAGCTTTTCTATGCGATCCAAAATCTCCTCTACATCTACTATCTCCAACTCTTGCAGTTTCTGCTCCTGAGCGTAAAAGATCTCTCTTAATTCATTCATGGCCTCATCGAAAAAGGCGCTATCCTCGCCCATAAGCGCAAGCGCTTCGGCTACTTTTCCCTCAAACTCAAAAATTCCCTGGGCTTCTTGAATGCTTTGGGAGATCTTCTCTTTTTGAGAGAGCTTTTTCTTTATCTCCATAAGCTCCTCATATTCGCCAACTTTTGGATCCACTTGCTCAATTTTTGCTATCTCAAACTCTAAAAACTCCCTCAATTCCAAGGATTTTCGCTCTTTTTCATGAAGTTCTTGTAGCGTTTTTTGCTTTTGTTCAAACTCTTTAAACTTTTCTTCATATTCAACTAAAAGGCTTCTATGCTCTTCATCCAACCAATCATCGATCATTTTGAGCACATTTTCACTACTAAAAAAGCTGAAATCTTTTTGATTGAGATAGGCGACTTTTGGTCCAAACAGCGCTTGCAGCGCCTTTTTGGAAATGGTCTGGTTGTTAAGGAAAAATCTCGCTTTCTCCTTTTTCAAGGCTTTAACCACTATCTCCTCATCTGCCAAAAACCCAAAATCCTCCAAATCCAGATCCATATCTACTACTATTTCGCTAAGATTAGCTTGCGGCGTCTCAAAACCAAGAAGCGCCAATAAAGATCGCATCAACAAACTTTTCCCTGCCCCACTAGGACCTGTAAAGACCACGAGCCCTTTTCTGAATTCCAAAGCAACCTCATCGAAGGAGAGGTACTCTTTGATATAGAGTCTTTGAATCAAGCCTATATTCCCCAGTTGAGTTTTTCGCGAAGCACATTGAAGTAATTGCGCTCTTTGCGATGAATAAGTTTTGCGCCCACCTCGGCTTTTTTGATAGTTACTATATCCTTTGGCGTAAACTCGTACATATCCTGTCCATCTATGACGATGAGGGCGGATTTGCTTTTGGTGGTGACGCGAAACTCAAATTCTGCCGGTAATACCAAAGGTCGCTGCGTAAGCGAATGGGGGCAGATAGGTGTGAAGATAAAATCGTTGGAAAATGGATAGACTACGGGACCTCCTGCCGAGAGGTTGTATGCGGTTGATCCCGTAGGCGTGGAGATTATGAGCCCATCGCCATAGTAGCTATTCATCAAGGCATCCTCGATAAAGACATCGATGTAGATCATTTTCGATACCGCTGGCCTTGTAATGACCACATCGTTGAAAGAGACGATTTTCTCTTTCTTGCCAAGTATGGAAATCTCTATCATCATACGCGTATCTATCCTAAACTCTCCTTTTTTAAGTTTCTTAACAAACCCTTCCACATCTTCCGGCTTGATATCTGTCAAAAATCCCAAAGTCCCTACATTAATACCAAGCACTGGCTTATGGTAAGCATAACTTCTACGAGCCACGCTTATTAATGTCCCATCGCCGCCAAGTGAGATAAGAATATCGCACTCTTCGCACAGATCATCAAAACTCTTGCCATCCTTTTCACCTATTATCTGTGCGCTGGATCTGTCCAAAAGTATAGCGATATCCTCTTTTTCAAAAGCTTTTTTGATTCTCTTGTACGTATCTTTAAGTTTGTAGCCACCCGGTTTGATGATGATACCTGCGCACTTGATATCCATTTGCCACTCTTTTTTTGCTATATTGTAACATAATCAATTCCTTTAAAGTTTTGTTTTTGTATAATTGAGCCAAAAATTCAAAGGATGGCGATTTGCGAACAGACTACTGTGCCCAATTGAGCGAGAAAGATGTAGGCAAAGAGGTTGTACTTTGCGGTTGGGCTAATAGCTATAGGGATCATGGTGGAGTTATTTTTATAGATCTACGCGATAAAACAGGGATCGTGCAGCTAGTGTGCGATCCTGCAGATAGCCAAGAGGCCCACAAAATCGCAACGAGAGTCAGAGACGAATATGTACTCATCGCAAAAGGAAAAGTGAGACTACGAGGAGAGGGGCTAGAAAACCCCAAACTCAAAACCGGTAAAATCGAAGTAGTAGTGGATGAGCTTTCAATAGAAAACGAGAGCGAACCATTGCCTTTCATGATAGGCGATACCAACGTCAACGAAGAGATACGCCTCAAATACCGTTATTTGGATCTACGCACGAAGGATGCATTCAACACGTTTCAGCTTCGCAGCAAAGTGGCTATTGCCGCGAGAAACTTCTTGGATCGCAACGGCTTTTTAGAGGTAGAGACTCCCATACTTACCAAATCAACTCCCGAGGGTGCTAGAGACTACTTAGTACCAAGCAGGCTCTATCCGGGAGAGTTTTACGCGCTTCCTCAATCACCTCAGCTTTTCAAGCAGCTTTTGATGGTGGCAGGATTCGATCGCTATTTTCAGATTGCCAAATGTTTTAGAGACGAGGATTTGCGTGCCGATAGGCAGCCAGAATTCACCCAAATAGACGTAGAGATGAGTTTTTGCACAGAAGATGAAGTAATAGAGATCGCAGAAGGGCTCATCGCAGAGATTTTCAAAGCCAGCGGCATCGAAGTTAGTCCCCCATTTAGAAGGATGCCTTACGCGGAGGCTATGGAAAAATACGGCAGCGACAAGCCAGATCTTCGCTTCGGTCTGGAACTTGTGGACGTGATAGACATATTTGAAAATACAGATCTCAAAGTCTTTCGTGATATTGCGCAATTTAAGAAAATCAATCGTATCAAAGCTTTACCTGTTCCTGGCGGAGCAGAGGCACTTAGCAGGAAAGATATAGATGAATTGACTAACTTTGTTGCCAAATTTGGCGCCAAGGGCCTTGCATGGGTGAAAGTCAAGGCCGAAGGTGAACTTCAAGGGCCAATCGTCAAATTTTTAAGTGATGAAGAAAAAAGCGCTTTGGTGCAGCGATGCAACGTCAAAGAGGGAGACCTAATCTTCTTTGGAGCCGGCAGCAAAAAGGTAGTGCTCGATTACTTAGGAAGGCTAAGAAACGAAGTGGCTAAGAGGCTTGAGCTCATAGACAACGACAAGTTCGAATTCGTCTGGATCGTGGATTTCCCTATGTTCGAAATCGAAGAAGGGGAAGTGAAAATCAAAGCCTTGCACCACCCATTCACGATGCCAAAAAATATAGATACAGACGATATCGAGGCAATGACCAGCCAAGCATACGATATCGTGCTCAACGGCGTAGAGCTTGGTGGAGGAAGTATCCGTATCCATAAGACCGAAATTCAAAAGAGAATTTTTGAGATTTTGGGCATTGAAGAGGAGGAAGCAAGAGAGAAGTTTGGCTTCTTGCTGGATGCTTTGAAATATGGTGCTCCTCCGCATGGAGGTTTTGCGATAGGCTTTGATAGGCTTGTGATGCTGCTAAGTAAAAAAGATAACATTAGAGACGTCATCGCATTTCCAAAAACACAAAAAGCCCAATGTCTGCTCACAAATGCGCCAAGCCCAGTGGATCCTGAGCAGCTAAAAGAGCTTCACATAAGGATAAGAGAGCCCAAAAAGGTATGAAACTAAGCGATGCCAAAAATGGTGATATTTTAAGAGTTGTCGGCTTTGAAAAAGAGTGCGACGAGTTTCGCTGTAAACTCGAATCCATGGGCTTTAGGCGTGGAGACATCATAAAGGTGCTAAACAAAAGCTTTTTTGGGCCCATCCAAGTGGAAGTCAATGGTGCAAAGCTTGCGCTATGCAGGGGCCAGGCAGACAAAATCGAAGTAGAAAAAATCAAAGGAGCATAAATGAAAAAGCTATTTTTAATTATTGGAGCGCCAGGAAGCGGCAAAACGACGGATGCCGAATTAGTCGCAAAACACCATAGCGACAAAATCGTGCACTACTCCACAGGCGATCTTTTGCGCGCGGAAGTAGCAAGCGGATCTGTGCTGGGAGCTACGATTGCTAGCTATATCGATCAAGGAAAACTCGTACCTCTTGAGATTGTAATGGATACCATCAAAAACGCAATCCTCAAAAGCGACAAAGATATTATCATCATAGACGGCTTTCCAAGAAGCGTTGAGCAGATGCATGCACTTGATAAGATGCTACAAGAAAACGAAGATATCCAGCTTAAAGCAGTCATAGAAATAGTCGTTAGCGAAGAGACTGCAAAAGAGCGCGTACTTGGCAGAGCCAGAGGCGCGGACGACAACGTAGAGGTATTCAATAACCGCATGAAAGTCTATCTGGAGCCCCTTCCAGAGATTGAAAAATTTTACGAGCAAAAAGGACTACTCAAAAAGATCGATGGCGAGAGGAGCATCGAAGAGATTGTCAAAGACGTAGAGGACTTCATCCTTGCCAAAGCCAACGAATCCTAACTTCTATGCCGTTATTATTGGCACAGAGATTCTCAATGGTAGAAGGGAAGACAAACACTTCGCCTTCGTGCGAGACAAACTTCTTCAAAGAGGCTACAAACTCAAAGCCTCTTTCGTTATAGAAGACGATCCAAAACTGATAGAAAATGTTTTTTCTCTTATAAAACAAGATCCCAATAGCGTGATGTTAAGTTTTGGCGGCATTGGCGCTACACCAGACGATTATACCAGAGCGATTGCCGCCAAAGTCTTTGGCGATGGGCAACTGTATATGCATGAAGAAGCGAAAAAAAGAATACTCGAACGCTTCAAAGAGGCAGCCTACCCTCACCGTATCAACATGGCGATGCTGCCAAAAGATGCCAAGCTTTTACACAATCCCATCAACAACGTGCCTGGTTTCTATGTAGAAGATAGATTCTTTTTTGTGCCAGGATTTCCTCAAATGTCACACCCCATGATAGAAGAGGCACTCAAGCTCTTTCCACCCAAAAAGCTTTATCGCTACACTATCTGCGTGGAGGCTAGCGAAAACGATCTACTAGATATTATGAAGCAGATCCCAAAAGATGTAGAGTTCTCATCACTGCCCGCAATCAAAGGCTCAAAATATAGGGATACCATCTCAATCGCCTCGGAAGATAAAGAGAAAGCCAAAAAGTGGATAGAGTTTTTTATAGATGAGGTAGAAAAGAGAGGATTTTATTACACCAAAGAGGATGGATGCTTGTAGTTTACGCCATCATTACCATCGAACTCCCTTTTGCATCCTCTCTCAAAGGCAGGCGAAAAATTCTCAACTCCATCAAGGATAGGCTCAAACACCAAAATATGGCAGTGGCAGATCTAAGCGGCGAATATCCAAAAGAGGCTACTTTGGCTCTTGTTTTTTTTGCAAAAAGCCAAAACGATGCCAACAACAAAATCGCTAAAATAGATGAACTGCTCGCCAAACACTTTAGCGACATCTCGTATGACATAGAATACGAAATATTATCATAAATTATAACACTAATAAATAGATTTTATTTGACATCTCCCATAATTTGGTAGATAATAATGCAAATTTTTGCAAAAGGATCGTTATGGCTTATATTAACCTTCCAGAATTTGAAGAGATGTCACCCTCTATCCAAGAGAAAGCTCGGCCAATTTTAGAAAAAACGGGCACGCTCGGTGAGATTTTCAAACTTTTGGCAATTGATGAGAATATCTACAATGCTACAGATGTGATGGTGCAAAACTATTTACTTAAACAAACCCATCTGCCATACTACATAAAAGAGGCGATAGCTTTGCTTATATCCAAAGAAAATAGCTGCAAAATGTGCGTAGATGTACACAAAAATATCGCAAAAATGTTAGGACTTACCCAAGAACAAATTGAAGAGATTCTCCAAGGTGTTGAAGCGATGCATACAGATGAAAAGACAAAAAAACTTTTGGAGTTTTGCATACGCGCTTCAAAAAAAGATAACTACAAAATGACAAAAGAGGATGTCGATGCCATTAAAGCATGTGGCTGGAGCGATGAGGAGATAGTGGAGGCCGTGGCAATCACTGGCTATTTCAACTATATCAATACGCTTTCTAACGTTTTTGGACTTGGAAAATAAACTTTTTTCAATCAAACTTTTACTATAATAGGGCTAAAATTTTTTATAGGAGAGAGAATGGATTTAAACAAAATTGGTCATGGAGAAAATCCAGATAAGGTACATGCCCTCATAGAGATCCCATATGGATCCAACATCAAGTACGAAATCGATAAAGATAGCGGTGCCATTTTTGTGGATCGCGTAATGTATAGTGCGATGTATTATCCAGCAAACTACGGCTTTGTGCCAAATACGTTGGCTGCCGACGGGGATCCTGCGGATATTTTGGTGCTCAACGAATACCCACTCATCCCTGGCAGCGTGATTAAGTGTAGGCTCATTGGCGTACTTGTCATGGAGGATGAGAGCGGCATGGATGAAAAGCTTCTTGCCGTGCCTGTATCGAAAGTGGATCCAACATACGAAAACGTCAAAGACATCAACGATCTTCCAGCCCACACGCTTGATAAAATCAAAAACTTCTTTGAAACATACAAGATCCTAGAACCAAATAAATGGGTAAAAGTCAAAGAGTATAAAGGCAAAGAGGAAGCCGCTAAAATCTTGGAAGAAGCTATCAAAAACTACAAATAGATCCCTTTGGGATCTATTATTCGTTGTTCAGAAAATAGCTGGCAATTCCCACTGCGATACCTTCAGCTATGAGTTCTTGATAGTATGGACTACTCAGTCTTTTCGCTTCTGTAGGATTGGTAATATAACCAACCTCTATTAACACAGCCGGCATCTGCGCTCCCACAAGCACCCAAAAAGGACCAGGTCTTACACCACCATCCACTACACTGTAGCGCTGGCGAATTTTGTACAAGACGTTCCTATGGATATCAATTGCGAGTTTGTTTGATTGGATCGTTTTTTCTCTGTTTATGAAATTCAAAAAGACATTTTTGCTGTAGTAGCTAAGATGCTTCATAGCCACCCTATTTTCCAAAGCGGCTATCCTCTTGGCACGCTCACTCCTAGCAGGCGAGAGAAAAAAGGTCTCAAGCCCTTTCATACTCAAATATTTGCTTTTTTTTGGAGCCGCGTTTGCATGGATAGAAATGAAAAGATTTGCCTTGAGCTTATTGGCAAATTTCGTGCGATTTCTTAGTGATATAAAATAATCACCTCGTCTCGTCAGATAGACTTTATAGCCTTGGGCTTTAAGCTTTTTATACACCCTTTTTGCAATCTGCAAAACGATATCTTTCTCTTTTTTTCTCTTATACCCCACTGCCCCGCTATCTTTTCCCCCGTGCCCCGGATCGATGACAATCACCTTTTTGGAGTTTTTGATGACAGGTGGGACATATAGGCTTTTTGTGGAACTCTTTTTAGAACCTTTTTTCAGATATATTACAAGTTTTTCGGCCACTATCTTGTAGGAAGTGGCAAATGGTTTGGTATGTTCAAAGACGATACGTACTTGCTTTTTATTGTATTGAGCGATTTTGAGATATTTAACGCTTTTGAGCCTGTAAGTACGCCGTTTGAAACCTAGCGTAGCGTCGATATCGTATATATCTTTGTAGATTCTCTTGTTCTTGTATGCAAGCTGCGAATAGTGGATAGCGCTCTTTTGCAAAGGAAAGTCGAAGTAGAACTCCACATAGCCTTTGCGCAAAATCACCTTTTTGAGCCTATTTTTGACAATTTTTGGCTTTTGGAAGCTCTTTTTTTCTACATGCTTTTTGGGTTTTGTGCGCGCTTTTTTGCCCAGGAGCGTATCGAGCTCTTTTTGGTACTCTTTGCTATCGATGCGAAGCAGTTTTGAGCACTTTATCAGTCCTTGCAGCGCCTTTATTTTCAGGACTTTATCTTCGTTGATCAAAGATTTGATATAGAGGGATTTGAAGCTATTGAGCCCTTTGATGTTTTTGTCGTGATCTTTGAAAGAACAATAGTATTGCGCGACCTGCAGCTGCTTCGTCACCGAGGCACTGAGCGAAAGGATGAACAAAGTAAGAAATATAAAAATCCTGATAACTACTCTCCCTCGATCAGTTTTTGTATAAGCTCTTTGACACTAATGATTTCATTTAGGCGATAACCGTTCGCCCCGCTAAAATAGAGCCCAAGCTCCTCATCACCCCTATATGCATCGCTGAGCCTATCGGCAATACAGTACCCTACAGCTTTGGCCTCCACGCCTCTATGGCACGGAGCTACGCAGTTGCTGATACATTTGATTGCCGGGCCTTCTCGCTTTTCCACAAGTTCGATGAGCTTGGTCTTGACTCCTCTAGCAGGATAGCCCACAGGCGATTTCATCAAAATAATATCCTCTTTTTTGGCCTGAAGCAGAATCTTTTTGAATGTATCGCTCGCGTCACACTCATATGTACCGATAAATCTGGTGCCTATTTGCACCCCTGCAGCCCCTAAATCCAAAAATTTCTTGATATCGTTATGATCCCAAATCCCTCCTGCAGCAATGACTGGAATATCACCCCATTTTTGCGCTTCTTCGATAACTTGCGGGACAATGTTTTCTAGCTGAAACTCCTCCATGAAGCACTGCTCATACGTAAAGCCTTGGTGTCCACCACTCAAAGGCCCCTCCACTATTACCGCATCAGGGATTCTTTTGTAGCGGCTAGTCCAGCGTTTGCAAATGATTTTTAAAGCCTTTGCACTCGATACTATAGGCACGAGGGCAACATCGGGGAAGTCCTTGGTAAATTCTGGCATATTTGTAGGAAGCCCGGCTCCCGTGATGATGATATTAGCCCCAGCTTCGCAAGAGTCGCGCACCACTCTACCATAGTCGTTGATAGCATAAAGCACGTTTGCACCGAGCGGGGCATCACCGCAAATCTTGCGAGCATTTTCAAAGATTTTGAAAAGCGCTCTTTTTGAGTAGAAATTGGCAGTCTCTAAAGGCCTGCCGGCTACCTCTTTTTCTATATATTTTTTGTTCTCGTAATATCCGGTTCCAACGGAGCTAATAACGCCAAGCCCACCCTCTTTGCTCACGCTTCCAGCTAGTTTGTCCCAACTGATTCCAACTCCCATCCCTCCTTGGATGATGGGGTGTTTTATGGTGTATTTTCCAATTTTTAGCGGTGCAAAAGACATTATAGAACCTTTAATTTGGCAAATTTTCGCTTCCCTACCTGCGCGACGTACTCACCACTTTGTAGTTGCAAATCTTTATCCTGAACCTTTTGCTGATTGATACGCACAGCTCCCGCTTGGATATCGCGCCTAGCTTGGGAAGTGGATGGTTCAAGTCCGGCTTCCACCAGTGCTTTGGCTATCCAGATAGGGCCTTGTAGCGTAATTTGTGGCATATCGCTTGGAAGTTCGTTCTTTTTGTGCACCTTATCGAACTCCTCTTTCGCCCTCTTCGCCGCCTCATCGTTGTGATATCTAGCCACAATCTCCATGGCCAAAAGCTCTTTTGCAAATTTTGGATGCACTTCGCCCTTGGCTACGCCCTCTTTGAGAGCGGCGATCTCATCGAGGCTCTTTGCGCTAAGGAGCTCGTAGTAGCGCCACATCAGCTCATCAGAAATACTCATCACCTTTGCAAACATCGTATTGGGATCTTCCGTCACACCGATATAATTGCCCAAAGACTTGCTCATCTTCTGCACGCCATCAAGCCCCTCCAATATCGGCATCATCAAAACCGCCTGTTCTTTACCGATGCCATAACTTCTTTGCAGATGGCGTCCCATGAGAAGGTTGAACTTCTGATCAGTCCCACCTATCTCTATATCGCTCTTGAGATAGACGCTGTCATAGCCTTGCAACAGAGGATAGATGAATTCGCTGATTGCTATCGGCTTGTTCGCCTTGAAGCGCTTCTCAAAATCATCCCTCTCTAGCATCCTCGCCACGCTAAAAAGGGTCGTAAGCTCAACAAGCCCACTAGCTCCCAAGGCATCTAGCCATTTGGAATTGAACACAACTTCCGTCTTGGCGGGATCCAAGACTTTGAAAACCTGTTCTTTGTAGCTTGTGGCGTTTTTGAGCACAGTCTCACGATCCAGCTTCTTTCTCGTTTCACTCTTTCCTGTAGGATCGCCTATCATTGCTGTAAAATCGCCAATGATGAACTGCACAATACCACCATATTTTTGAAAAGTTGCCAACTTTTGCAAAAGCACGGTATGGCCTAAGTGCAGATCGGGAGCTGTGGGATCGAACCCCGCTTTGACATAGTAGTTTTTGCCTTCGTTAAAATATGCTTGTAAGAGTTCTTCTATACGCTCTTCATCTATGATTTCCGCTGTTCCTCTTTTGATTTCAGCCAACGCTTCTTGAATCATCAACACTCCTATTTGTTATACGCATCGCTAGATTTTATAAATTCTATAATTTTAACTTTTGAAGCTATTTTTTTCCTTAAAACCTCGATATCCTCTATCACAGATTCAAACTCCATCTCGCAAAGGTTGGTCTGCTCCACGTTTTTGCCTAGTTCGATGGAGATAATATTTATATCAATTTTTGATAAATATTGCAAAAAGTTGGCTAGCGCACCCTTGCGATCAGGCAAAAGCGCAATGAGCTTGAATCGTGGCAGGCTATCTTTTTGCCATTCCACATAGAGCATCGGTTTGCCCTCATCAATGAGATGCTGAGCTACATGGCACATCTTGTGGTGGACTATCGCTTTGTGCCCATCCCTGAAGGCTACTATCTCATCGCCCCTTTTTGGATGGCAGCAATAGTCAAACTCCGCTTTGGTAATTGCGTAGCTTGTATAGAATACGAAATTTTCGATCTCTTTTTTCTCCAACTTTACGCTTTTTGGCGCAAGAAGGTAGAGTACCCCTTTTTCTTTGCGGTATTCGCTAAGGTATCTATTTTTGACCTCTTGGAGGTAGTTTATCTCCGTAGCGATTCGGTGCAGCTGGGAAGCGAGATTTCTCTTTGCAATCCACTCCTTTATCTCCTCATAAGAGACGCGAAGCTCGCTTGCAAGGATGTTGATCGCCGTTTTTGCATTGATCTCTTTGAATTTTTGGCGACAAAGCTGGCGCATCTGCTCTTTCGCTTTGGAGGTTTTGACCGCATCTATCCAACTACAGCGCAAAATCGGCTCATCGGCTAGTTCTATTCGCACAATATCGCCATTTTTGAGTTCCGTTAGAAGGGTGCTTTTTTGCTTGTTGATAAAAGCTGTTTTTGCCTTGTTGCCAATATCAGTATGCACGGCATAGGCAAAATCGAGAGCCACAGCACCTCGCGGCAGAGTGAAAACGTCGCCCTTTGGAGAGAATACCGAGATATCTTCGCTGAAGAGATCATTTTTGACAAGCTCGTAAAACTCCTCTATGTTTTCGTTTTGATATTGCAAATTTTGCAACCATGCAAGATTGACCCCCACATCTCCTATCTTGTACTTCCAGTGGGCAGCTACGCCATACTCTGCGGTTCTATGCATATCGAAGGTGCGAATCTGCACCTCAAATATGGAGGCATTATCAAATACCGTCGTATGTATCGTCTGGTAGCCATTCTCCTTGGGCACAGCGATGTAGTCTTTGAAGCGCATGATAAGAGGCTTGAAGTTAGTATGGATGATGCCAAGGACTTTGTAGCAATCCAGCTTTTCCTTCACCAAAATCCTGATGGCCAGAAGATCCAACACTTCTTCGATGGAGATACCCTTGCGCTGCATTTTGAGATATATCGAATAGTAGTGCTTGATACGTGAAATAATCTCAAAATCGTCAGCCCTTATGCCGTTTTGGACTATCTTTTTCTTGACGGTATCGATGAACTCGTTAAGCTTCATCTGCAGTTCAAGCTTGTGGGAGGTAATGAATGCATCGATCTTTTGATACTCTTGGGGGAATAGATAGTAAAAGCTCAGATCCTCCAAAAAATTCTTAATAGACGCGATCCCCAAACGGTGCGCTATTGGAGCATAGACCACAAGCGTCTCTTCGGCAATGCGTTTTCGTTTTTTCGCAGGCAGCGCGTCGAGAGTGAGCATATTGTGCAATCTATCGCAGAGTTTGACGATGAGGACTCGCACGTCCTTAATGGAGGCAATGAGCATCTTGCGAAAGCTCAAGGCCGAGGTAATGAGCTTTTCATTCGAAGTTGAAGGAATGAGCTCTTCGCTTCTTATCTCCACGATTTTCGTTAACCCCTCCACCAGATTGGCCACATCCTCGCCGAAGCGACTTTTGATATCCTCGATAGTATAAGGCGTATCCTCCACCACATCGTGCAAAAGCGCTGCAATGACCATCGTCTCATCATTTGTAACGTACCCTGTGATTGCCGCTACCAAGATAGGATGTATCACATAAGGCTCACCGCTTTTTCTCTTCTGGCCCTCGTGGGCCTGCATGGCGAAGGACAAAGCCTCCTGAATGCGCTCGTTTTTTGGACAGATGCTAAATAGAAGATTGGTAGCTTCTTCGAGGGTTTTTGTGGAGCGTATCTTTTCTATTAACTCTTTCATTTAAGAAGATTTTTTTACCTCTATCTTGATTTTTCCCTCCGCTATCTCCATAATCGCAATATCTGCATATTTGTACTGCTTGATGTCCACATCAATAAGCGGCATGCTTCCAGTGGCAAGCTCGTTTGCTCTCTTTGCCACCGCTATCGATAACAGGTATCTATCGTATCCGACGTTTTCCAAAGCTTTGGCGGCTATCTTTTCCAGTCTCATGCATTCTCCTTTTTATCTGTAACAATTGAGCATTTATCGTAATTTTCATTGATAATGATGTCGTAGAGGTTGCCTTTTTCGAACATATCACATACGATGATGGGCAAAGAGTTGTCTTTGGCTAGAGCGATGGAGGTATCGTCCATCACTTTGATATTGTCCTGCATCGCCTCTTCGTAGGTGAGTACCGGCAGTTTCTTGGCATCTGGGTATTTGGCTGGATCTTTGTCGTAAACCCCATCTACTTTGGTGGCTTTTATGATCATCTGAGCACCGATCTCCACTGCTCGCAGCGTCGCTGCGGTATCCGTGGTAAAAAATGGATTGCCCGTCCCTGCGGCAAATATGACGACTCTGCCCTTTTCAAGGTGGCGAATGGCTCTACGCACAATAAAGGGCTCGCAAATCTCTTTCATATGAATAGCACTCTGCACTCTCGTTTTGAGCCCAAAATACTCTAATGCTTCTTGGATCGCCACTGCATTGATAACGGTCGCTAGCATCCCCATATAATCACCCGAAGATCGCTTGATGATCCCCTCTTTGGCGGCATTGACGCCTCTGATGATGTTGCCGCCACCTATGACCAGACCCACTTCCACGCCACTATCGACGAGGGATTTGATTTCTGAAGCAATAAACTTGAGGGTTTCGCTGTCTATTCCATGTCCATCTTCGTTGGCAAGCGCTTCGCCTGAGAATTTGATAAGCACCCGTTTTGCCATTGCAGTCCTCTTCTAAAAAGTTTGCCAATTCTACCCAAAAATAGATAATAAAAGCCTAAAAAAATCAATTAACGCGGATGAGATCGAGAGGATTGATGTGGGCGTTGTTCTTGGTCACTTCAAAGATAAGTTTGGAGCTCACTCTGCCAATCGTGTAGCCTTTTTTTATTCTTCTGCCCTTTTTGATAAAAGGCGCGATTTTGTCAAGATATGCATATATAGTGTAGAGATTGTTGTTGTGCTTGATGATGACCACATTTTTCAGGTGTGGCGTCCATTTTGCCAGTACTACCTTGCCATTGAGGACGTTGCGCACTTTCGCATTGGGAACGAGAGGTTTGAGCTCGATATTTTCATTCGGGATCTCGATATTGTAAATAGGATCTTTATAGACCCCATAGCGTTTGATAATGATGAATTTATCCAGTGGAGGGATAGTTTTGGCTCCCTTGTAGCGAACCGTTCTGATTCGTTTGTAGCTCTTTTGCCCATATTTCTTCACTCTCATTTTGGAAGAGGCAGTTGCACTTTTTTGCGATTGCTGCAAGATTTTGAGCTTTTGCAAGGTTTTCGTGAGTGAGGCTTGCTGTTGTTGGAGTTTTTGCATTTCCGTTTTGTAACGTTTTTGCTTCTTGTCAAGTTTCGCCAATTTTTTGGATTTTATGAGTTTGAGCCTTTTAAGTTCGCTCTTGTTGCGCAAAAGCTCCTCTATCTCCTTTTCAAGTTTCGCTAGTTTGGTCTTATTGTTCTGAAGTGCCTTTTTGGTATTCGCATACTCCTTGCCCACCTTTTGCAATGTAGTATCTGCACTTTTTTGAATGGCTTTGAGGATCTCCTCTTTGAGCACATCCTCCTCAGTTGGTGTGTTCATGGAAGTGAGGAGCAAGGACTTGGCGAATGCGTTGGAGATGAGCAGTACCAGGCGCTGCTTGAGTTTCTTTTCTTGCTCCGTAAGCGTGTTAATACTCTTCTTCGTGCCTTCATACTCTTGGATTTTCTGTTTGTATTGTTCGTTTGCTTCTTTAAGCAGCATGTCGAGCTTGGAGAGTTTTTCGTTGATTCTTTGCAACTCTTTTTGCAACGAGCGGATTTCTCTTGCCAGGTTGGTGAGCTTGACATTGAGGCCTTCCACCTTCTTGGTGGTGTACTGCAGTCTCTTTTGCGAACTCTTTATCTGCGACTCTATGCTCGCATATAGCATGACAACGAACATCAAAAACACAATAAAACTTCTCATGCTACTTTGGGCTGCCTCATAGATACGATTATTACGTTGAATACAGAAATTATCAGACCAAGAGCAAAAAGCCAGAGCGCATCTTTGAAGAGATCGCTCGAAGTAAAACCGATACTCTCCACGCCCAAAAGTTTTGTCAAATAACCAGAGCCAACCACATAGCTATAAAGCAGATAGACAAGAAGGGTGCTGACGATGGTATCGATGACGGATAGTTTTATCAAGATGGCGTTACGCATCCATAAAGGTGCACCAAAAAGCGCCATAATATACATCCTCTCGCTATGCTCAAGATTCCAAATCTCTATCTGTTTGAAGACAAGCATCACGCTCGTGATAAAAATGATTGCCAAAAAAAGCTTGGAGATATTTTTCAAAAAAAGCAAAAAGCGGTAAATTTTCTCATGTACTTTTGTAAAAGCTTCTACTCTTTTGACCCCTTCTATTTCCACAAGCTTGTTGCGAAGGGATGCAAGCTTTTGCGAAGAGGGAAAAGAGCTGAGATAGACTTTGTAGAATTTGGGCAAAAAGTTTTTAAGCTCGTTGAAATCCACTTTTATGCCGTTTTTCTTTAGCCTTTCGATAACGAGGGTGCTGTTGAGCTCTTGTAGCTGCGCGATATCGGGTTCATGCACCTTGATCTCTTGCAAAGTTAGCTCTTTATTGGCCACGACCACGATAGAGTAGTCACGATTCAACCGACTCTCATAATCTTTGATGATGGCGTTGATTACAAAATAGAATTCCACTGCGAAAAGAATCGCAAAGAGCGGAATGATAAGCGAAACATGGTTTTTAAGAGATCTCATAAACTTTACCATCCTCGATGTAAAAATGCTTGTAAGGGACTTTAAGATTGGAAGGAATGGAGTGCGTCACCACCACAACAGTAGTGCCAAGCTGCTCGTTCGCCCCCTCCAATAGCCCCCAAATCACTCTTGAAGAGTATTCGTCCAGATTTCCAGTGGGCTCGTCAGCCAAAATGATGACGGGATTGTGCGCAAGCGCTCTTGCCATCGCCACTCTTTGCTGCTC
Organism: Nitratiruptor sp.; assembly: GCA_015494535.1. Taxonomy (GTDB): domain Bacteria; phylum Campylobacterota; class Campylobacteria; order Campylobacterales; family Nitratiruptoraceae; genus Nitratiruptor. Next base: position 54,623 of record WGBC01000084.1, read on the forward strand.
GCCCCCGCTCAATTCCATAGGATAGTAGTTTTCTTTGCCACTCAGTCGCACATGTTTTAGAAGTCTAGCAGTTTGAGTTTCGCACACGTTTTTGCTGTATCCGGCTATTAGCAACGGCAGCATAACGTTCTTCTTGACAGTCCACTCCTTAATGAGTTTGTAATCTTGAAAAATGATACCCAGATACTTGCGCAAAAAAGCGAGTTTGGAAGGTTTTATGTCATTCAAAGAGACTCCGCCTATTTGCAAGACTCCCTGTTGGGGCTTCAGTTCACCATAAAAGGATTTAAGAAGCGTGCTTTTGCCACTCCCACTAGGACCTGTAATAAAAACGAAACTGCCACTTTTGATGGAAAAGGTAGAATCTTTGATAATGGGTGTGTTTTTCTTGTATTCCAAATAGAGATCTTTTGCGACGATTACATTCTTAGCCATTGAGCAACTCTTCAATTTTTTTGTGTGCCTGTATGTTGGCTTGGGATGCTACAGGTTTTTTGGGAAAATATTGTGCCGAATCTTTGCTTAACAATATATATTTATGCTCGGGTCTATCGAAACTTCCAAAGGAGACTTCAAGAAGATATCGCTCGTCGTCGATTCTGTAAAGTTTTTCAAAATGGACGAAAAAGTTATCAAAAACTTTTGGCTTCGTATCGAACTTTTGCACTATATCGTCCCTTAGTCGCAACTTTTGCCAAGAAAAATCGAAGTCTATCTTCAAAGGTGGCGATACCTCAAGGGCTTCCATACGAATATCGTAGATATCTTTGCCCAATCGCACCCATCTGTCTTCATATTTGCTGCTAATGGGAGGTTCGATATTCTTCGTCACTTCCAGCTTGACCCGTGGCTCCTCCAAAAAGAGTTCCATCGCATAATCGAAGTAGAGCCTACTATCCGTGCGAAGCTCCAAAACGCCACCTGGCTTCAACACCCTCTTGGCTTCGTTGATGAAGCTTTGAGAGATCACCCTTCGATGCGGTTTTTTGTCCCAAGGCACAGGAAAATGCACGAAGATCTTTCCAACGATATTGGAGGGAACAAACTCCAAAAAGAGTCTTGCGTCGTAATCTATGATATAGAGGTTTTTGAGGTTTTTTATGGCTATTTGCTTGAGCACTTGCTCGATGGATGGCTTGTGGATCTCTATACCGATAAACACTATATCTGGATTGTTTTGAGCCTGATAGAGCAGATGTCTTCCACTGCCAAACCCCACCTCTATCCAGACCTCTTTGGCTTTTGGAAAGTTGTTGATGAAAAAATCGATCTCTTTGAAAAACTCTTTCGACTTCTCTATATGTGTTTTTTTGATGATAGAGAGGTTGTCGTGCACGATGTCGCAATGTGCGAGCTCGCAAAAGTTTCGCAACGCTTCTTTGACAATGTATGTAGGAGAGACTCTCGTGATTTTATCCGATTTGATGACAAAAGCGTCATCTTTTGGTTTGATCTCCAGTAAAAACTCCCTACCCTCGCACTTCACAGCCACCAGATAGTCACTTGCGTTCTTCACAGGCTCGGCTACCCACAAAAACTCACACTCCCCAGCTTTTGCTGGGGTAGGAAAAAGTTTGAAATCTCTCGCTACGATATGTGGCATTACTTTTCTATTTTGAACTCGATTTTTTCGCTGGGTTTCGATTTGATTCCGTTTTCATCCACTGCGATTATCTCGTAAATATATTTTCTACCAGGCTTCAAACCGGCATCGCTAAAACTCGTACCCGTGATATTTGTGAAAACATACTCTTTTGCTTGCAAAAATCCGGCAACTTCGCGTTTTTTGATGATATATTTGACCGCCCTTTTATCAGGCGATCTCCAAGTGACGAAGAATGTGTTGCCTTCGATTTTATGTTCCACGACGATAGGACTCATTGGTTTTGGCAATGTTTTTCCCACTACAGGCACGTCTTGCTTGAAGCTTTCGAGTCCATCCTTATCAACTGCTGTAACTTTATAATATCGCTTTACACCATCTTCATTGATAAGATCAACATACTCCGTCTTCCTCGTCTTTGCAGCTATGACGTATGGACCGATTTCGAAGATGCTTTTATAGACGTTGTAGTGATCGATATCCGGCTCGCTATTTGGCTGCCATCTAATAATTATCTTTTTGGGCAGGTTCGTGGTAGCACTCAATCCTTGCACGATCTTTGGTCTCGGCTTGGTGGATGCTTGGACTATTTTGCTAGGCTTTGAGATGATGCCATCGCAAGTTTTCACTTTGATTCTATAGAGATAGATTCTATTGTCTTTCAATCCTTTGTCTATATACTCCGCATGCAAGCGCCCTTTGATTGTGGCGATTTTTTCCCATTTTTGCTTATTTGGCTCGCTACGCTCTATTATATACCATTCCACTCTTTGGTATGGATGGGGGCGCCAGATGAGTTTGACCTCTCTTGGGAGGTGATCGATTGCTTCGATAAACGGCACAGATTCTGGAATCGGCAGTGTGCGCACCCTCACTGGCTCGCTAGGAGCAGACTCTCTTTTGTCTTTCGTAAAGGTACTGATGGTATAGAGATAGTTCGTATCGGGTTTGAGTCCTTTATCGATGAAGTGTGAGCTATATCTATCCTCGATAGTAGCTATGCGCTTTAGCTTGCCGCCCTCTTTGCCACGATAAAGATAGTAGCCTTCAATCTTTTCACTATAAATCGGGCTCCACTCCAGTGCCACGCTCGTAATATCCGCCAATGTCCTAACCTGCTGCACCTTTGGCAGGCTCAGATCAATTTTTGGCTTAGTGGGTCGAGGCTGTAGCCCACACCCCGTTAGAAAAATCAAACCACTTATCAAAATTATCTGGATCAATCTTCTCATCTACATGCTCCCTCGTGAAATTTTCTTTGATGAATGCAAGCATATCCTGTGGCAGCGGTGCCACGAAACGCATCATCTTTTTGCTTCTTGGATGCTCGAGATAGAGTATATAAGCGTGCAAAAAAACTCTAGGTATTGTAGCTTTTTTGCTCTTAAAGCCGTATAAACTATCACCTAGGATATGGCGATTGATAGAGGCCAAATGGACCCGTATCTGATGCGTCCTGCCGCTAAAGAGCTTGGCTCCTATGAGTTCGTACCTCTCATTGTCGCTAAGTGCGATTTTGGCAAATGCGCTTTTTGCCTCTTTGGCATTTTTTATTATCGACATTTTCAAACGATTTTTTGGATTTCTCCCTATTGGCTTATCCACTATGATATTTTCTTTGAGCGGAGGAGTGATAATGGCAAGGTAGTATCTACCCATCTGCCTGGTTTGCAGCTGCTTGGCCAAATGCAGATGCGCTTCGTTGTTCTTTGCCACCACCAAAAGCCCGCTTGTCTCCTTGTCGATCCTGTGTACTATGCCGTGGCGCTCCTCGCCGCTTAATGTAGAGAGCCTAATGCCCCTGTTTTTTAGCCAATCCACGAGCGTGGCACCTTTGTAGCTGGCAGCCGGGTGTACCACCACACCAGGAGGCTTGTCGATGATCAGAATATCCTCATCTTCGTAGACGACCTTCACATCAAAATCCACCTCCTTGGCTTCGCTTTTGGCAACTTCTGGAAAGGATACGACTATGTTTTGCCCGGTTAGCAGCTTCGTACCAGGTTTGGTGACAATTTTGCCATCGACTTTGACGCACCCTTTTTTGATAAGTTTTTCTATTTGGTTGCGGCTTTTTTGCAATTTTTGCACCAAAAATTTGTCAAGCCGCTCCTCTTCTTCGCTTCGAAAGGCTACTTCATCCAACGTTAATCCTTGTTTGGCTATAATTATGATAAAAAAGATGTTGTGGATAGATAGAAGAATATTAACACATTTCGATACCATCTTACTACTACTTATTCTGCCAATTATACTGCTCTCAAATTACTTGATCGCCGATGTGAACGAGGTGCTGGCAAAAAAGCAGCTTATCTACTACACTATTGGCTTCATCGCTTTTTGGGTGGCCTTCTTGTTGCCGCTTCGCGAATATAAATGGCTCATACCCTCAATTTACTGGTTCAATATCTTGCTTTTGGTGGCTGTCGATTTTTTTGGAGTGAGTAAACTTGGGGCAAAAAGATGGATCGAGATCCCCTTCACCCACTTCACGATCCAACCCTCCGAGATATTCAAACCGGCATTCATCCTCATGCTCGCATACATTATCCACAACAATCCTCCAGACAAAGAGGGGTATGGCTGGAAGGACTTTATCAAGATATCTTTTTATATACTGCTACCATTCATACTTATCGCAAAAGAGCCGGACCTGGGCACTGCTCTCATTTTGCTCATCATTGGCTATGGCGTGCTCTTCGTAGTGGGCGTCAATTGGAAAATATGGGCGACACTTGCTCTTTTCATTGCACTCTTTGCACCCATTTCATACAAATATCTCTTGCACGACTACCAAAAAAAGCGTATCCAAGATTTCCTTAGTGAAAAGCCAAGTTACCATGTCCAGCAATCTATCATAGCCATCGGCTCGGGAGGATTAAATGGCAAGCCGACCAACGAGGCCACGCAAACGAAGCTCCGTTTTTTGCCGATTGCAACGAGCGATTTCATTTTTGCCTACTATGTGGAGCGGTTTGGATTTTTTGGCGCTATAGGTCTTGTTGTGCTCTATGCACTGCTGATACTACACCTCTTTTCTATCTTTTTCAAGCTCAAAGGGGATTATTTTACGCAAGTCGTAGCTATAAGTATTTCGTTTTTGATATTTACCTATATGAGTGTCAATATAGCGATGACTATCGGTTTGGCGCCTGTGGTGGGAGTGCCTTTACCGCTCTTTAGCTATGGGGGAAGCAGCTTTGTCAACTTCATGATACTCTTTGGGCTACTAGAGCATCTTCTTGCTTTTCGCTTTAGATTTTTGTATAATTCCACTCACGTTTACAAAACGTAACTTCTGCAACTAGAGCTTTTGGGGGCCTGTAGCTCAGTTGGTTAGAGCAACCGGCTCATAACCGGTTGGTCGCAGGTTCGAGTCCTGCCAGGCCCACCAAGCATTCTAAAACGCTATTTTCTCCGATTTAAAACCCTATAGAAAGTTCCTTAGTTGAATCGCATACCAAAGAATCACAAGATTAAGCAAGAATATCGCCATACTGCTTGCGCGAGAAAGAATTTTTTGCAGATTCGTTCGATCTTTTCCATTGGTTTTGAAAGCTATATACATGTGCACTACAGTAGCGACAGTGATGAGAGCAACAAAGATAAGTTTATATTGCAAAACGCTTGCAAGATCTTCTATTTTCTCATTGAAAAACACTTTATCAAGACCAAAATCGTAAAACATCCACAAACCAGTAATGATCAAAACAGTAAGCCAAACGCTCTCCACATACCCATAAATTGGCCCTACATAAAAATAGACTCTCTTTTGCGCCTCTTTATCACGCAAAAACACTCCCAACGCAAAGAGAAAGACGCTACCCCCAATCCAAACAGTAGCCGCTAAAATATGAATATATAAAACGATATCCATCATCTTTTTGGGTATCTCCAGTAGCGAGGTGTGCCAGTATCGATATGGACGAAATTTGATCGTGGATAGTAGCCCACTCCTCCTTTGCGCAAAGAGAGTGCAGCATATTTGAGAGTGGAGAGTCTAACGCCAGGTATGCGTATATCTACCGCTTTTCCTTGCATGTGGTAGCTCTTTTTGGCCACGCCTCTGCTTGCATGGCGCAGCAAAGAGTTGGTACGTTTGGATCGATACCCAGAAATAATGTAGATATCTTTTTTGGCACCAACCAATGAATAGATATCATGCATATAATCATAAAGAGACACATCAATAGGATGTATTTGCTGTGCTCTAAAATCTCGTAAAATGTATTCAAGATTGGCTATCTCGTCGTAGATATATTCGCCATTTGCCCAGTAGATGGCATCCACCCTCTCTGCTGTATGGATATTGTACAAAGAGAGCTTCTTTTCCAATCGTTTAGCGTGAGAGTTGGAAGGTATAAATGCTATAGAACCAAAAAGAAGGCTCGTTTTGAGAAAATCTCTTCTATTCATTTCTTAACCCCTTCTTTAGTGGCTATTTTATCATAACCATGGAGTTTTTTGTATGAAAGCATCTTTTTATCGATCCCATAAATATCTGGATAAAAATGGATTGTATCATCTTTATCCATAAAAACAGTCAAATAGAGCAGATAAACGGGGATGTTGGGGCGAATGGGGATCTTTTTATTTTGTGACTCCCACAAAATATCAAAAATATCCCTATAATCCATCTCCTTTCCGATATGCGCCATAAAAAGATGCATCAGCTCTATCGGTTTTTGCACCCTCACACAGCCTGAACTGAGCGCCCTATATTCATATTTGAATAGATGTCTTGCGTTGGTATCGTGTAAATAGACATCGAAACGATTGGGAAACATAAACTTCACAAAACCCAAAAAGTTATGCGGACCTGGCAGTTGCAAAAAGGTCACTTTAGATGCATTTCCATCCGATGCGTTCCAATCTATCGCCTCGAATGGCACTAACTCTTTGCCAAATGAATCCAAAGCGGCTACAATGTGTTCGTCACGAATCTTTTGAAATTCCCCCTTTTGCAAGTGGGGCAAGATATCCTCTTCAATGATTGTTTTAGGTGCGCGCCAATATGGATTGAGCACGGCATAGGAGATGACATTACGCATCTGTGGCGTAGGACGGCTTTTTCTGCCTACAATCACTTTAGAATAAAAAATCGGCTCACCCTTTTCATAGACTTGCATAAAAAAACCTGGGATATCCACGAATACGAAAAAGTCGTCGTCTCTGACAAACCAACGAGCCCTCTCTATATTGAGCAGAATCTGTTCGATTTTCTCATCTACGCTTCTATTCATGGTCTTTATAGTCATAGGGCCGATGACGCCATCGGCTTTGAGCCCATGGGCTGCTTGAAAGGCTTTAATAGCCTCATACAACTCACCATCAAAAAGGGTATCGTTATACTCAAACTCTCCAAAGCCTTCTATTTCCAATCTTTTTTTGATAGCAGGCACCACGTCATAATTTTTGCCTCTTTTTAGATACACAAAGTCCTGAATAGAGATTTTTTGCCAGCCACCAGACTTCTTGATAGCAAGATATTTTTGCAAGATGGCACGTAGCTTCTTTAAGATAGGATTTGATTCGTCTGCAAGATTTTCGCTTGCCGCATACAAAAAATTGTCTTCCAAAAAAACCGCAGGATCGTAGCAACCAGTAGACTTGACTACATTATATATATTCGCGATCCTATTGGCCTCTTCTATGAGAGAAGCGGCCAAAGCTTCGTCCTGGACATAGGAATACCCATCAATGAGGTTTTTGAGCGAGGCCAAATCTATATTGTCTTTGCACAATAAAGTAGGATCATGTTCAATAGAGTCTATCAGTTTATATAGCGCAGGGCTTATCTTGTTCTCTACTATCCATCGGTTTTGTGTAAAGTTGGTTTCAGAGAAAATCATCGAAAATAAAATAAAAAATAAAATAGCTATTCTCATACTTCTCCTAATTTTACATTAAGAATTTTTTATTATAATTTCAATCACATTTACAAAGCCTTTTGGCCCCATCGTCTAGCGGTTAGGACACCGCCCTTTCACGGCGGTGACGGGGGTTCGAGTCCCCCTGGGGTCGCCACTAATGCTCATTTTTCTCCTGACTTTCAAGCTCATCCAAATACTCAGCAACAGGATCGTTTGGGTCTTTAATAGATTTATCCAGTGTTTTGTCTGCATATTTTGCGTCTTCATCTCTTGGATCGTCGCTCACGTCTTTAAACTGATGGATATCTATATGATTGTGGCGGCGAATCTCTTCCAGAATCTCCTCTTGGATGGCAATCTCTTCGTCATCGATGGCGCACACTTTCGTAGCACTCTCTTCATTCAAAAGCTTTTGTTCCAATTCCAACTCTTTCTTGACAATAGCTTCGTTTTTGATGAATTTGTGCAAGGTTTTAAGAATCTCCAGCTGCGCCTCTTCACTAAGCTTGGCGAAATTCTCCGCTACATACGCTTTAAGTTCCGCTAGGTTTTTGGGTAGTTCCATGTTGGCTCCTTTTTTTATAGTATACAAAAATTTTCTTTATACTCTTGAAAAGATATCTCTTTTGTAACCTCTCCATTTTTGAGAAAGAAGAGTTTATCTGCCTCTTGTATAGTACTTGGGCGATGGGCAATGAGAATGGTGGTTCGTTGGCGCAGGAACTCTTTTAAATTGCAAAAGATCATCTTTTCCGTTTCCATATCTATAGCGGAAGTAGATTCATCCAGTATCACTACTTTAGGATCTTGCAAAATCATCCTTGCAATCGCCATGCGCTGTCTCTCACCTCCACTTAGCCTCACGCCATTTCTACCAACTTCTGTCTGCAGCCCATCTGGCAGCTTCTCTACTATCTCATAAAGCTGGGCCATTTTCAGCGCTCGAGTGATGCGGCTTTGCTCAATCTCTTTGCCAAGAGTGAGATTGAAAAGAATCGTATCATTAAAAAGCATAGGCATCTGCAATACCAATGCCACATGCTCTCTTACCACATCGAGCCCGATATCTTTAATGCTCTCACCATTGTAGAAAATATCGCCCTTTTGCGGCACGTAGAGCCCTACAAGGAGTCTTGATAGCGTGGTTTTACCACTGCCGCTTGCTCCTACCAACGCACTTATCTTTCCTGCAGGTATTTCTAAATTTATATCTTTTAATATCTCTCTCTGCCCATAAGCAAAGCTCACGTCACAAACCTCGATGGCGATAGGATCTGGCTGGGTAAACGGGTTTTTTAGATGTGCAAATTTTGGCTCTTTTGCCAATGTGAAGAGCTCATTTATTCGCTGTAGCGCCATATCCGCACTTCTTTTGGCATACTGGATGTTGATAATATCTTGAATAGGCGTCATCATAAACCACAAATACCCAAATATCGCCATCATAAGACCAATACTAAGATCGCTATAAGCAACCGCTATGATACCTGCAGCCCTAAATACCTCAAACCCACCAACAAACACTAAAAAACTAAGCCTTATACCAGCATCGTTTTTGTAGCTAAACTGAATCGATCTATTTTTAAGCTCTTCTACCAAGTTTTTGAGTTTGCCAAAGAAATACCCTTCTTTGTTGGCAGCCCTGATCGCCTCAAAAAGCTCAAGCGTCTCTACTAGCGCACTTTGAAAAATTTCAATTGCTCTATTTTCCTCTTTTTTGAGTTTTGCCACCTTTCTCGCTAGTTTGGTAGAAAAAACAACTACCAAAGGATTGAGAAAGAGAATGAAAAGAGCTAGCTGCCAATGAATAGTCAAAAGCACGACACTAATGCCAATGAGCGTCAATATAGAGATGAGAAGCTTGCTAATACTTGAACTCAAAAATGTATCGATGGTGTTGATATCGCTCACAAGCCTTGCGGCAACTTTGGCGCTCCCTAGGCTCTCATATTCGCTCATGCTTACTTTTTGCAAATGTTCAAGCACGCTTTCTCGAATACGTGCGGTAACACTTTTGGCTAAGGTATGAAATATTTTGCTCTGCAAAATATTGAGCCCCACGAAAAGGGCTCTTAGCAAAAGCGTCACTATCAAAACAACAAGGGTATAAAATAGTGGCGAGCCTGCACCAAAAATGGCATCGATCATATGCACCAAACGGCCTGGCTTTTGCAAAAGCACCTCATCCACAAGCAAAGGCATGAGCAAAGGGGTTGGCACACTTGCCAAAACTGCCAAAAGGGCTAAAAGCTGGGCTGTAAAAAAGGCTCGTTTTTGTTTTAAAATAAGAGCGAAGATCTTTTTCCAGCTATACATCAAACTCTTTTTCTTTAAAAACTCTCATCTCATTTGGCAATCCCATCTTTTTAGCCATCTTTGGCTGGACTTTATAGATTCCAAAAATCACTTTCACTTTGTCACCCTTTTGCAGCCCAATACCAAAATCTATATCTCTTTTCTCATTGGCTTTGAGCATCGTGTCTTTGATGACACGATTTGCTACCCAAGGAGGAGTTGGCTTGCCATTTTTACCTATAACTCGCACAAAACTCTTTTCAAAGCGCTTTATCTCCTTGCCATTTCTGCTCACTATTACAATAAGCTTTGCCATACGCAATGGATGGAGCAAAAAAGCGTGCGGGGCTTTGTTGTGTAGAGTAAGCGTGAGAGGATGGGTGCTTTTTAGATCGATAGTCAAATATTGATTTAGCATTTTTGCGCCCCTGCTTACTCCTGCAAACCCATGGTAAGCGTGCGTTGGCGTCTCTACTCTATCGCTGAGGCTTCCTTCGATTTGGGGCATATGGCAGGTGATGCAGTTTTGCTTGAGCGTATTGTTACTCTCAGTCCTACACACCACAAAGCCGTGATCGTTTTGTTTGTGAGAGTGGCATCCTAAGCAAGTATCGCCATTTTTGTGGATGATGTTGCTATTGTCTATTTTGTGGTATTCGCTGCGAATTTTTGGATTTCTCGTGCCATAATAGAGACCCTTTTTGGGTGAAATGATGTTGCGGTTTGCTTTGGCATGCTTCGCAATTCGCTCAATTCTATGGCAATAGGCGCAAGAGATTGCCTCATGGTAACCAAACGCTTTGGGATCCATCTTGTCTATTGCTCTATCTTTTACTATCGGTGCATGGCACTTGGCACATTTATACTCTTTCTCGCCATTGGCTTTTGCATGCATTTTCGCTATTTTGGCATGGATCTTGTCTCGAAATGGAGTAGAATTGAAATGTGATGAAGATTTATACTCCTCATAAATATCTAAATGGCAGCGAATGCACTGATGGGTTTTGGCATATTCGCCCTTGATATCCATTGAGTGCTTGGTCGCACTCCCTGCGAAGATATTGGCAAAAGCTGCTAGAGCACCAAAAAGCAATAGCGAAATCCCTCTCATTTTTCATCCTTACAAAGTTCTTGTAGTGTTATTTCCGCGCTTCGCGCCAAAGAGTCAAGATTATATCCTCCCTCAAGCAAAAAGGCTACCGGTTTACTACCAGCAAAATCCAAAATTTTTGTTATAAGTCTTCTTAACCCATCAAAGCTAATCTGCGCGGTGGAGATCGTCTCATCCGCCATCAAATCATACCCAGCGCTTACCAATACTATATCAAAATCAAACCACTCGGGAAGATCATCATAAAGTCGCAAAAGTTCCTCATCGCTACAAAAGTCACCATAGGGACGGTTGATATTGTAGCCTTTACCCCTGCCCTCTCCTATCTCCTCCTCGCTTCCCGTAAAGTAGGGGTAGTTGTTGCGTTCATGAGTGCTAAAAAAGCAGACGCTATCATCGCTGTAAAAAATATCTTGCGTGCCGTTGCCATGATGCACGTCAAAGTCTATTATCATCACCTTTTCAAAACCTCTTTGCTGGGCATAGCGCGCCATAAAGGCAATATTGTTGAAGATGCAAAAGCCCTGTCCCGTTTTGTATTCGGCATGGTGTCCGGGCGGGCGGATATTGAGGAATGCCCTCTTGATTTCGCCTTTTGCAAACGCATCGATGATAGGCTTGGTAGATCCTGCGGCAAAGCTTGCCACCTCGAAGCTCTTGGGCGTTAGTAGCGTGTCTTCGTTGAGAATGAAGCGATAACCCTCTTCGTAAGCGCGCTCCACCCAATCTACATAGTGCGATGCATGAATGGTATGAAGCTCTTCTTTGCTAGCTTGCACCACAGGATAACGTATCAAAGGAAAGCTGCTTGCTATCTCATTGATTCGCTCTACCCGCAAGCGGTTTTCTATATGCTCATCACTCCCATGCAGCGTAAAGATGGGATCATACACATAGCCTACCATTTTTACTCCTAAAGAATAGGAAAGATCCACCCCTCCACAAAGCATCCTTTGGCCGGGTAGATGGTTTTATGTTGGCTAATCTTTTTGGCGCCAAAGGCTGCCGCATAGGCATCGTTGATATGGGGATCTTCTGAAAAATTTATACCATATTTTTGCTTAATCTGCTTTGGATAGACTTCAAAGAGTTTGCACCCAAGTCTTCGCTGCAAATCGATGGCGCGTGCCGTAATCCTCCCAATCCTATCGCCAACGGGAGGCATAGGGCGCAGGCCAAAGGTTTTGCAGATAAAGTAGTCCGTTTCTCTAAAAAGATATGGATTTGTGATCTCTCCCTCGTTGAGATTTTCCAAAAAACTCTTAAAAGTTGGATCATAGAGTTTGCGTGGTATTGATAGAGGTGCGTCGATGGCTATGATGTCCGGTCGCATACTTTCAATTAGGTAACTGAGGGTTTGGTTGCACTTGCTATATGGCTGCTTGGCGACACGCATACTTTTTACTACTTTTTCATCTTCCAAAAGCACCAATGCCGTATTATTGCCAGCACAGCCTCCTAGATCTATACCCAAATAGCGCATCACATATTTCTATAAATATCAATAAGAGCCTCTACGAAAGCATCGCTATCGTTGAGGCATGACACGACTTTGTACTCCTGCAAGCCCAAACCCTTTGCGATCTCTTTGTATTCAATATGCAATTCAAACTCCGTCTCGCTATTATCAAGCACGAAAGAGAGTGGATAGACAAGTACCCTCTTGCCTTTCATCTCTTGCAGTTTCTCCTCCAAGCTTGGCTCAAGCCATTTCACTGGACCAAGCTTTGATTGAAAAGCCAAATGGTAAGAGCTAAATCTATCACCTAGTAAATTTGATAGGATTTTTACATGTTCTTGGATCTCTTGCAGATAGGGATCGCCTCTATCAACAATCTTTTGCGGCAGAGAGTGCGCGCTAAAGATGAGTTCATACTCTTGCGTGTTATCTACGCTTTGCATAATCTGCTGCACAATCGCTTCATTGAAAAGAGAATGTTCGTAAAAGTTTGCGATATCGTGAAACCTGGCATGAAAACCAAGCCCTTTGGCGGTATTGTAGAAATCCTCGAGACTCGATTTGGTTGTGGTGGTGGAGTAGTGAGGATAGAGAGGTAAGAGAAAGACCTCTTTGATATTTCTGGCAATCATCTCCTTGATGGTATCCTTTGCAAATGGGGGAGTATAGCGCATCGCAAAGGTAACATAGGTATCTACAAGCTGGTATTGGAGTTTTTTTACAAGCTTTTGGGTATGCATTACCAAAGGGCTTTTGCCACCAAGCGCTTCATAGCTCTTTTTTGCCTCACTCTTGCGCATAGTAGTGATCATGAAAGCTACGAAGCGGCGCAGCAGCTGGCCTTTTATTGGTAAAATATTCTCATCCCGAAACATATTTTTTAAAAAAACCTCTACCTCTTGCAAATTATTGGGTCCACCCATATTTAAAAGAATTAGTGCTTTATGCATTGCCGTTCCTTCTTCGATAGCGTATGTAGTAGCGCGCAACATCCAGATCTTTTGGCAAAGCCTCATTAAAAAGTAGATGCCTTGCCAAAAGATTGGCAGCGTATGGCCCAAAGACAAAACCTCTGCCGCCAAACCCGTTGATGATGGCTATATCTCTTCTGGGAAGTGGCTCTTTTTTATAATTTTTAATCTCTTTTGCTTTTACAAAATCCACCAGAAAGCCTAAGATTGGAAGATGATCGTTCACACTGCTTCTAACCCCGCAATACATCTGATGCAATCTATATTCATACTCTCCCACCATCTTTTTAGCCTCTTCGAAAAGCATAGATGGAGGCTGCGCAGGGCGGTTTGCTCTATTGTGCGTAGCGCCAATGGCCACAATGCCGTCGATATTGGCTGAGATGGAAATCTTTTTGTGCATGGAGTAAGGCAATTTCAGGGATGTTTGCAGATCAAATCTCACCCCTGCAAGCTTTCCAATTGAAATACTTACATCATCAATGAGTCTATCATCCGCACCTGTAGCAAGAACTATTTTTTTGGCTTTGAGGTTGCCGACCTCGAAATAGTCCTCTCTTTTTTCGATCGTAGCATCGAAATAGTAACAATTAAAATTTTGCGCCAAAGTTAAGAGATGCTCCTTGGCTTTGACTAACCCAGCCTCTGGAAAGAAAAACCCCCCATCTCTTCGCTCGTACGACACGTCTAAAAATGGCTCATAAATGCTAAAATCTTCCCCCTCTTTTGGGAGTCTCAAAAGCCCTGTTTGATAAAAGTAATTCGATCTTTTGTAAAAATCGAGACAAAAGCGAAAAGCCTCATTAGTATAGCGCTGGATAGGTCCACCTTTGCCAAGCCTAGGAGTTACAAAAGCCCCCGCAGCCCCACTTCCACCAGCCGCAATCTCGGCTCGCTCCACCAGAGCCACCTTTGCACCGTACTTGTGCAAGAAATAGGCGGCGTGCACCCCGGCACTGCCACCTCCAATCACGATAAAATCATACACATCACACACTTATCTCTTTGATGTCGGCTATGCTTTTGAACTCTTTGTAGATTGAAGCTATGAGATCTTTTCTATTTTTTCTCAGTCTCTCATCCTCCACGTTCACAAGCACATTGTCAAAGAAGAGATCGATTTTGTGCTTGAGCCCAAAGAGAGCATCCAATTTGCTCTCATAATCGCTATACTCTTTGGATTTCACTTGTAAAAAAGCTTCCCAAAGATTTCGCTCTTCATCCTTTTCAAAAAGGCTCTCATCCACCGCTATGCTATTTAAATCCGCATCCTTGACGATATTAGCCACACGCTTGAACGTAGTGAAGATCTCTTTAAAGTCGCTGCTCTGAACAATCGAAGCCAAAGCCTCGATCTTTTTATCGATCTCCACCAAATCCCTCTCGCCGCTATCGATCACCGCCTTGATGATGGATGGATTGTAGTCGTAGAATTGATAGAGCCTCTCGATAAAGAACTCCTCCAATATCTTCGTATCAAACTCTTTGTATTCATCCTTGAGCTGAGTAAAGACTGTGGCGAGATTGAATGGCAGCTGGTAAGAGAGCACTATTTTTATTACTCCAATCACTGCGCGCCTGAGAGCAAAAGGATCTTTTGAACCCGTCGGGATCTTGCCCACGCTAAAAAGCGCCATCAAAGTATCGAGCTTTACGCTCATAGCAATAAGAGCGCTAAAAAGAGTGCTAGGCAAAGGGGAGTCTTCAGAGCTAGGCAGATACTGCTCCTTGATTGCCAAAGCTACAAGTTCATCCTCTCCTTGGGCCAAAGCGTAGTAGTAGCCCATGATTCCTTGCAGCTCCGTAAACTCATATACCATCTCCGTCAAGAGATCTGCTTTGGAGAGCATAATAGCTCGCTCAATCAAAGCTTTTGCCTCGCCCTCTTCCTTGCCACTTGTTTTAACGAGAGCCTCTTTATACTCTTCAAAAAGTTTTTGGGCAATTTTGAGCTCTCGAAGCTCTTTATCGAATATGCTTCCTAGCCCATCCATGAAAATGATCTCTTTGAGCCCCTCAAAATCCAAGCCTTTGGCAAGATCGTTTTTCCAAAAGAAAAGGGCATCTGAGAGTCTAGCTTTAAGCACCCTCTCATTGCCTTTAATAATTGGAGTAAAATCATCAGTGTAGGCGTTGCTTACCACTACAAAGCTATTTTGTAATTTCTCCTCTTTAAAAGTTGGAAAGTAGCGCTGATGCTCCTTCATACTAGTAATTATAACTTCAGGGGGCAGCTGCAAAAACTCCTTATCAAAATTTCCCAATAAAGCTGTCGGAAACTCAGTAATTGCTACTACTTCGCCTAAAAGCTCGCTATCTTTATCGATTGTTATGCCTTTGGTCTCAATATTTGCAAACTCATTCTCAATCTTTTCATACCTTGCATCCTCGAACAAAATCACGCCACCACTTTTGAGTCTATCAAAATACTCTTTTATTCCCTCAACTTTTACCGGCTCCAAGCTCACGCTTCTATGCAGAAAGGTACAATTGCTTGAGGCAATGCCATAGAGCTTGGCTTCTATAAACTCTTTGCCAAGGATTATAAGCGCCCAGCGAATGGGGCGGATAAACTCCTCTTTGAGATCTCCCCAGCGCATCGACTTGCCGAAATCCAGAGATTTCAGCCATTTTACAATCATCTCGGGCAGTATCTCTTTGGCTTCTTTTGACGGAATCTCTTTTTTGTAGTAGAGGATCTCCTTCTCACCTCTTTTCGTCCTGCCAAGATCCTCTACGCTCACGCCGCACTTTCTCGCAAAGCCCTCTGCAGCTTTTGTAGGTTTGCCATCTTTAAATGCAATCTCCACAGGTGCTCCGAAAAACTCCTCATACCTTACCGGCTGGCTTGTTGGAAACTCTGGATGCCAAAGGACTAAGCGCCTTGGGGTATAATAGAAATAAAATTCAGATTCAAGTGAATATTCATCCAAAATCTTTTGCCACTTCTTCTCAATATTTGGCAACTCTTTCAAAAAAGGGATGGCGGGAAGCTCCTCCACACCTATTTCTATGAGCAGTGGTTGCAGCATACCTATCCTTTAATGGTTTGTGAAATTATAGCTTATCTCCTCGCTTATGGTGCCCTTTTTGATGGTGATAGCCTACAATCAGCCAGATCATAAAGAGCACAAAAAGGCTAAGCACTATATAATCGATTATTTCTTTCATACAAACGCTCCAAAATTTTGTCTAATCGCCTCATACAAAATAATCCCAACACTCACAGCTAGATTCAGGCTTCTGCCCTCTTTGCTCATTGGGATTTTCACCGCATGATCCCATTTTCTTTGCATGAGGTCCAGTGGCAACCCTTTGGTTTCGCTACCAAAAACCAAAAAATCCCCCGGCTTGTAGGATACTTCAAAGTAATTCTTCTTTGCCTTGGTAGTGGCAAAATAGCATCTACTCAGATCCACATTCGTGACAAATTCCTCCAAACTCTCCCAGATTTTAAGATCGAGTTTGTGCCAATAATCAAGACCAGCTCTTTTTACGGCTTTATCGCTAATATCAAAGCCAAGGGGCTTGACAAGATGCAAAGTTGAACCCGTATTGACGCAAAGTCTGCCAATATTACCCGTGTTTGGCGGGATTTTGGGATGAACAAGGACAACGTTAAACATCAAAAGATCACTGTTTTGTTGGCATAAACGAAAATACGATCTTCTAAGGCTAACTGCAACGCTCTTGCAAGCACAACTTTCTCCACATCAGCTCCCGCTTTTTTCATCTGCCGCCATGAAAAGGTATGATCCACCCTTATTACATCTTGAGCAATGATTGGGCCTTCATCTAGATTGTTATTGACAAAGTGGGCAGTGGCTCCGATGATTTTGACTCCCCTATCATAGGCTTGTTTGTAAGGATTTGCTCCTATGAAAGCTGGTAAGAAAGAGTGATGTATATTGATGATTTTGTTTTCAAACTTTTGCACGAAATTTGGGGTGAGGATACGCATATATTTGGCCAAAACTATATAATCGATATCTTCGAAATCATCGAGCAATTTTAAAATCTTCTCTTCATGCTCGCTTCTTGTGAGATTATCGTGCGAGACATGGTAGTATGGCAGATCAAAGCGCTCCACCAGCGGGCGCAGGGTGTCGTAGTTAGAGATTACGCCTAAGATATTGGCCTCAAGCTCACCATCGAAATGGCGTATCAAAATATCACCCAATACATGGCTCTCCTTGGTAGCCATGAGCAAGATATTCTTCTTTTTTGGCACGATGACGCGAATGTTTGCGTTTGGTAAAGCTTGTTTAAGATCCTCTAGCAGCTTATCTCTCTCTATCTCGCCCCTCACCACGCTTCGCATGAAAAACTTGTTGTTTTCGCTATCCACAAATTCATCGTTGCGCTCGATATTCAGGTCGTTTTCAAAGAAGATTTTCGAGATGGTAAAGACCAAGCCCTTTTGGTCCTCGCAATCGATTAAAACTCTGTAACTTCGCATGCAAACCTCTCTTTGACGATTTTCAGACTCTCTCTTCTTAGCGTCTCTCCAAGCTCTTTGCCGCTATAGCCTCTTGCCATAAGCTCTTTGGCACTCACTGGCATAAATTTCTCATTCCAAAAGCCAAACTTTTTTGCCCGTATTGTAACATCTTGCTTGTAGTTGCCTAGATACTCCTTGATGGGCAGACGCAAAGCCATAGCGGCCAAAAACCTGTCTGTGCGCCTTTTTGGCAGAGCCTTTTGGTTTTTAAAGATCTTGTAATACTCTCTTGGCGTTTGCAAAATTTCCAAAAAGTAGAAAAAATTTTTATGCAGATTCTTAGCAAAAATATAGAGAAAATAGAACTTTCTTAAAGGATCATGGAAGTTTTTTTGCGCTTTTTTCATCTCGATCGCCGTTTTAAAAAAGAAGCATTTTTTGGGAGCAATGTGGAAAATCTTTTTGGCAACGTTGAGACTCAAGAGATAGTAGAGCCCAAAGTGCAAATGCTTTGCTGTAAACATCTTCTCAAACTCCCAAAAAATCCGCTCTTTTGAGAGAACGCTAAGATCCATTTTCCGCATCACCTCACAGCTTTTTGGTTCAATCTTATATCCAAAGCGCGCGGCAAATTGCATGCCTCTAAGCACCCTCAAACTATCTTCCTTGAAACGCTCTTCATCAATAATTGCTATTCTTTTGGCTGCAATATCCTCAATGCCACCCCAAAAATCAAGAAGCTTTCCACTAAAAATATCAAGCATCAAGGCATTCATGCGAAAATCGCGCCTCTGGCTCGCCTCTTTCTCCTCTTTGGCCAAAGCCACCGCAAAGCCTCTGTGCCCTTTGGCAATTTTCTTCTCAGTCCTTGGCAACGCTATATCGATATTGTGGCGATATTTGTAGACAAAAAAGCTTTTGCCCACTCCTTTAGCCCCAAGCTTTTGCATGAGCTTATCAAAAAACTCAGGCTCGATACCAAAAACTTCTAAATCGAGATCTTTGATAGGCTCACTCTCTTGATGAAGATGACTACGCACAAGATCCCTCACACTGCCACCTACCATGTAGATACGCGTTGTATAGGGAGCGAAGAAGTCTCGCAGAGTTTGCAGTTCCTCTCTTAGAGGAGCTGGAAGCTCCTGAAGTAGGAAGGGATATCGGCCCTCATGACTAAATTTGGCTTGCATATTGCGCTATCAAGCTTCCCATCTCACTGGTAGTGACCACCTCTTTGGCATCGAAGCTGCTTAAATCTTTCGTGCGGTATCCCTCTTTTAGCACCTGCTTGATGGCTTGATCGATCCTATCGGCCGCGTGCTCCTCACCAAATTGATAGCGTAGCATCATCGAAGCACTAGCAATGGTTGCTATTGGATTGGCTATGCCTTGACCAGCAATATCTGGCGCACTCCCGTGAATTGGCTCATAAAGCCCATATTTTTCACCAATACTTGCACTAGGAAGCAGCCCAATTGAGCCACTGAGCATACTTGCTTCATCGCTTAAAATATCCCCAAAAATATTGCCCGTCAAAATCACGTCAAACTGACGCGGATCACGAATAAGCTGCATAGCAGCATTGTCTATATACATATGCTCCAGACTCACATCTTCATACTCTTTTGCCACCTCTTCTACCGTATCGCGCCAAAGCTGGCTCACTTCCAATACATTCGCTTTATCAACTGAAGTGACCTTCATGTTGCGCTTTCGTGCAATTTCAAAGGCCACTTTTGCGATGCGCCTTACCTCATCTTTGGTATAAACCATCGTATTGTATGCTTTATCTCCCTCGTAGCCTCTTGGCTGGCCAAAGTAGATACCTCCAATTAGCTCTCTTACTACCATCAAATCTGTGCCCCTCAAGACTTCAGGCTTGAGCGTAGATGCATTGAGCAGTTCATCATAAACCTGCACGGGGCGCAGATTGGCAAAGACTTCGAGCGCTTTGCGCAGTTTTAAAAGTCCGGTTTCCGGACGCTTATCTCTTGGAAGATTGTCCCACTTCGGCCCTCCAATCGCGCCAAAGAGTACGGCATCGCAACTCTTTGCAATCTCTATCGTCTCTTGGGGAATTGGATCGCCTGTCACGTCGATGGCGGCTCCTCCCAAAAGAGCCTCTTTGTAAGTAATTTCAAATCCCTCTTTTACACTCACTGCATCCAAAACTTTAACTGCCTCATCGATAATCTCCGGACCAATTCCATCACCCTTAATCAGCGCTACTTTGTATTTTTTCATCTACTGCGCCTCCATCATTTTGGCTTTAGCATAGTTCATGAGCCCTCCACAAGCGAGAAGCTCTTGCATAAATGGCGGGATTGGGGTGAATTTATACTCTTTATGATTGTTAATATCTTTGATAATTCCTTTTTCCATATCTATACTAATTAAGTCCCCCTCTTTTATTGCATCACTCTCTTTGAGTTCGAATATCGGCAGCCCCATATTAAAGGCGTTGCGATAGAAGATCCTTGCAAAACTCTTAGCCACCACGGCAGCTACTCCCGCAGCTTTAAGAGCTATTGGAGCATGCTCCCTACTACTTCCACACCCAAAATTTTCACCTGCTACAATAATGTCTCCAGGTTGCAGCTTTTTGACAAAGTCAGGATCCGCATCCTCCATTACATGCTTTGCAAGCTCATGAGGATCGGAGGTATTGAGATACCTTGCGGCAATTATTAAATCGGTATCGATATTGTCGCCAAACTTCCACACTTTTCCCGTAATTATATTCATTTAGGCTCCTCACAATTTTTGGTGATTTTATCAAAAAAGCACCCAAAAGGCAAAATAGTTGCAAAATATAAATTTTATGGTATAATTGGGCGCAATTTAACCCCACCTACTCTATCTTCAAGGAGCTAGCTTTATGGCTGCAAAAGATCTCAATAAAAAATTAGAAGAGTTTTTCAAAGAACACAAAGATAGTTATGTAACGTATGAGCAGTTGGTAGAGCTTTTTGATCGCCAACCTACCTTAGCGCAGGCAAAAAAGATTTTGGCACTACAGAAAAAATACAACGTAGATATCATCACCAGCGGCGAGGCCGCCAAAAAACTCAATATCGAAGAAAAAGCCAAAAAAGAGGAAGAGCGCAAAAAACTTACAGAAGAGGAGCTTGCAGAGGAGTTTGATCTTACAAAAGATAAAGAGCTGCTCGAGTGGAGCAGAAGCGATAGCCCAGTAAGGATGTATCTAAGAGAAATGGGGCAGATCCCGCTTCTTACAAAAGAGGAGGAGATCGAATTATCCAAAAAGATTGAGCTTGGCGAAAACATTATTCTCGATGCAATCTGCTCCGTACCATATCTTATAGATTTCATTCTCGATTACAAAGAGCCGCTCATCAATAGAGAGAGGCGAGTAAAAGAGCTCTTTAAAAGTTTCGAAGAAGAGAGCGATGATGAGGAAGAAGAGAATCTCGACAAAGAGGCGAAAAAGGCCAAGAAATACTCCAAGCGCGAAAAGAAGATCATAGAGCTTTTCAAAGCTTTAGAAAAGGCCAAAAAAGAGTGGCTAAAAGTCAGAGACAAAGAGTTGCCTGAAGATGCCACGCCAGAAGAGAAGTTTCATCACGAATTGGTAGTAGCCTTCAAGAAAAAACAGCTCAAAGAGCGCTTGCTAGAACTTGGACCTACTAGCAAACTCATCAACGAGCTCGTCAAATCGATGGAGACCGCTCTAAAGAGTGATGAGGGATTTGAAAAAGAGCTTAAAAAGCTGGAATACAAGCTCCCGCTTTTTAATGAGCAGCTACGAGAAAACCATAGAAAGCTTTTGGAAGAGATCACACATCTCTCTAAAGAAGAGATCGCCTCTAGGGTGCCAGAAGCAACGATGGTAAGCACTTATATGGATATCAAAAAGCTCTTTTTGGCAAAAGAAGCTAGCAAGAAGGGCTTCAACCTTGAACCAGAGAAACTGGTGGAGATTTTGGAGCAGATCAAACGCGGCAAGAAGATCAGCGAAGAGGCAAAAACGCGTATGGCCAAATCAAACCTTCGCCTAGTCGTCTCCATTGCCAAGCGTTACACCAACAGAGGATTACCATTTTTGGATCTCATTCAAGAAGGCAATATCGGGCTTATGAAAGCTGTAGATAAGTTTGAGTATAAAAAAGGATATAAATTCTCCACTTATGCTACGTGGTGGATTCGCCAGGCAATCAGTAGGGCAATTGCTGATCAAGCGCGCACCATCAGAATTCCAATTCATATGATCGAAACCATCAACCGCATCAACAAGATTGTGCGCAAGCACCTCCAAGAAACGGGTAAAGAACCAGATGTGGAGACAATTGCAAAAGAAGTAGGTCTACCGGTAGATAAAGTCAAAAACGTGATCAAAATCACAAAAGAGCCAGTGAGTTTGGAAGCTCCTATCGGCAACGAAGAGGATGGTAAATTTGGAGACTTTATTGAAGATAAGAGCGCTCCAAACCCGTTAGAAGTTATCATGCGCGAAGATATGAAGCAAAAGATCGACGAAATTCTTGATCATCTCAACGAGAGAGAGAAAGCGGTCGTGCGCATGCGTTTTGGCCTAATGCCAGATGAGAGTGATAGAACGCTCGAAGAGATTGGTAGAGAGCTCAATGTCACAAGAGAGAGGGTGCGCCAGATTGAAAGCAGCGCCATTAAAAAACTCAAACATCCAAAAGTTGGCAGAAAGATCAAAAACTACATAGAAGACTAACAACTCCCGCTAAATCCAGAATGTAGCGGGGACTACTCCTTGCCAAACAGCGCATAAAACATTGCGCTTAACGGCAATACCGCAAGTCCTAGCAAAAAGCTCACTGGATCAAATATCGCTTTTCGAATCAGCATCAATACAACGACCACCAAAAAGAGATATCCAAAGAGGCGATACATCGAGAAAAACCCGCCAAGACCTAAGACGAAGTTTTTCATGGCTTTTTGGCTTTTAACTTTTTTCTTCTCCTCTTCGAAAAGCTCTTTTGCGCTTAAGTGCCGATTCTCTTCTTCATTATAGAGCTCGAACCTATCCTCTATCCCATCGATTATATCGCGCCCTAAGTGGGATTTCTTTTGCACCACCTTCTTGTAACCTTGGAAGCTGCCAAGTATGATGAGTAGCGAAGCAATGAAGGCTAGCTGCGAGTTGATCAGCGCATATCTATCAAAAGAGATACTCCAAAAAATGAGTACAATATCCACAAAAAAGGCGATGGCAAAGATTTTTCTCATTTTTCAAACTCTTCCAGCTCGTCCTCGCCACCATCGTAGTAGTTTTTATAGCGAGGATCCTTTGCCAGCTCCTCCAACTCTTTTTTCTGTTTCTGGTAGGCTTTGTAAATGTTCAAAATAGCAGCGGCCACGCCCCAAAAGACACCAAGCCACAAGAGCCAAGCCTGATGGAAAATGGACTTCATCCAAAGCCCAAGTCCAACGCCTATGAGTATGGCAACAACTATGCTAATACCCAAAGAGAGCGCCTCCGCACCCTCTATGATTTTTCTATATTTTGGCTGCTTCATACAATCTTTTTCAATGCGTCATCGATTTTTTCAAGCGTCTCATCGATAAGTTTCTCATCAAGAGGCGTGCATATAAATCCAGCCTCAAATTGGCTGCAAGCAAAATAGATCCCTCTTTGGATCATCGCTTGATGAAACTTGGCAAAAAACTCAAGATCGCTTTTTTGGGCATCATCAAAATTTTTCACTTCATTTTCATTGAAGAAGAATCCAAACATACTTCCTCGCACATCCACCTGCAAAGGCACGCCATAATTATTTGCAATCTTCTCAAATCCCCCTACCAAGCCTTTTGCCCTGGCTTCTAGTACCTGATAAATGGATGGATCCTTTTTGAGGCGCCTAATCACGCTAAGTCCCGCAGCCATCGCCACGGGATTTCCACTGAGCGTACCCGCTTGATAGACTGGTCCTTCTGGGCTTAGATGCGCCATGATTTCAGCTCTAGCTGCAAATGCCCCTACAGGCATACCGCCACCGATGACTTTGCCAAAGGTCACCATATCCGGTACTACGCTTGTAAAGCCTTGCGCCCCTTTGAGGCTTGCGCGAAAACCACTCATCACCTCGTCAAAAATAAGCAGCGTCCCATGCTCATCGCAAAGCTCTCTTAGCTCTTGCAAGAACGCCTCGTCCGCTGGCACAAGACCCATATTGCCCGCGATCGGCTCGATAATGACGCAAGCGATATTGTCACTTGCAGAGAAACACTGCTTGACACTCTCTATATCGTTGTAGCGCGCTAAAAGCGTGTGCTTGGTAAAGTCGGCAGGCACTCCCGGAGAGCTTGGCATGCCAAAAGTAGCTGCACCACTACCGGCACTCACCAAGAGTGAGTCGCTATGGCCGTGATAACATCCTTCAAATTTAATTATGTCATCTTTGCCTGTATAACCTCTAGCAAGCCTGATGGCGCTCATTACTGCTTCTGTTCCGCTGGAGACGAAACGAATCTTATCGATTGCATCGAAGATCTCCACAATCTCTTTGGCAAGTTCGGTCTCAAGAAGTGTTGGCGCTCCAAAACTTAACCCTTTTTGTGCTTGATCGCATACAGCTTCCAAAGTCTCCTTATCGGCATGCCCAAAAATTAGAGGACCCCAGCTTTGCACATAGTCGATATAGCGGTTTCCGTCAATATCAAACAAAAATGCACCCTCTCCCTTTTCGATAAATGGTGGCGTGCCGCCTACGCTCTTGAAAGCCCTCACCGGCGAATCAACCCCACCTGGAATATATTGCAAAGCTTCATTGTACGCTTCTATGCTTCTATTTAGCATCCACTACCCTTTTTTATTTTGATTTTATCGCAAATTTGATTATAATCCCTTTATGAATCGTCTTGCCATCTCTTTTTTTATAACGCTGCTTCTTTATATACTGCTTTTTGCAATTCTCAAATTTGACTTGCAAAAACCAAAAAAACTGCCTATGAAAAAGAGATTTTCACTGCAAAATCTTAAACTCATCCCCATACCAAAACCAACCAAAAAACTGGCTACAAAACCACAACCACCAAAGCCAAAACCTAAGCCTAAACCTAAGCCTAAATCAATCAAAAAACAAGAAGTTGCAAAGAAGATAAAGCCCAAAAAAACAGAGAAAAAAAAATATAATAAAAAAATTAAAAAAACACCAAAAAAACGCCAATCCACCGCAAAAAAGGCTCTTAAAAAAAGCGAGCAAAACAGTACAAAACTGCCAACTACCCTCCCCTCACTCAACACGCTCTTTGCAAAAAAGTCCGTACCTAAAAAAGAGCCTTTGCCAAAAGAGATACAAAAACTCTACAAAGACGAATTTTCCACTTTCACCAAAGAGCAGCAAAAGTTTATAAAAGATAATCTCTCTAAAATCGGAGAAATCACGCAAAAGTATCTCTATCTTCGTGGATACCCGTATATCGCGGTAAAAACTAGGCAAGAAGGGGTTAATATCGTAGAGTTTAATCTACATCCAAATGGAGATATCACTGATTTAAAGCTCATAAGTTCCAGCGGCTACGAAGTTTTGGATAAAAACAGCATCGAAACCATAAAAGCCGCCTACAAAGACTACCCGCTACCCAAAGAGACAACAAAGATCAAAATCTACGTCCAATACTCCATCATCTATTAAACATTGCACTCTTTTGCCACAAACTGCTTAGGCGCATCGAAATAGAATCCTTGCGCGAAATCGACGCCTACATGTTTGATCTTGTCAAATATCTCTTCGCTGCTTACATATTCAGATACAGTTTTGATACCCTTTTTCTTGGCAAAGCCGACTATGGTGGAGACTATGAGTTCCGAGTCTTCATCTTCGCAAATGTTCTTGACAAGAGAACCGTCTATTTTGATGTAATCGATCGGGAGCTTGAGGATATGCTCGAAATTTGAATAGCCCGTGCCAAAATCGTCGATGGCAATCTGACAGCCTATATCTTTCATCTCGTTGACGAATTGATAGACAAGATCGTAATTCTCTATCCCTTCCGATTCCACAATCTCCAAAATAAGTCTATTCTGGACTTTATAGTTGCTTACAGATTCCTTGAGCTTATGGACGATTTGTGGATTAATAATATCCAAAATGGAGAGATTGATGGAGAAACTGCATGGGCTCTCTTGAAAATATTGGCAGCTCTTTTCTATCATTATCTCTGTAAGCTTGTGGTAGAACTTACTCTTTTTGGCAATCTCCAAAAACACTCCCGGCGAGACTACAGAACCGTCATCATCCAAAATTCTCACCAAACACTCATACCCTTTTGGCTGGAGTGTTTGGGTATTGATAATTGGCTGGAAAAATGGCACTACACGATCAAGCTCGATCGCTTTTTTGAGATTTTTGACCCACATAATGTTTTTTTCATACTCTTTTTCAACTTTGGAATCGGCCTCTTGATCGTAAATTTCATAGACTTTTCTATGTTTGCGCGCTTTCTTAAGAGCAATATCGGCCTTCTCCAGCGCTCCTTCCTTACCGGCAACCGCTCCCATTGTCACGTGCAACGCTAGCTCTTTATCTCCATGAAAAAAGATCATGTTTTCAATTTTTTGGACAAAAATATCGAGAAAATGCTTGAGATCGCTCTTGCTCATACTATTTTTAAAAAGTAAGGCAAATTCATCTCCAGATAGGCGATAGAGCTTTGGGTTGTTGGTGGTTATGAGGGATTTGAGCTTTTTGGTAAAGTCTTGCAAGATCTTGTCCCCAATCTTATGCCCGAAAAGATCGTTTATCTCTTTGAAATCATCTATGTTGATGATGATGAGGCTTGCATCTTTTTGCTCCGCCAAATCCTCTTGGAGCTTGACGCGATTGGAGAGACCTGTGAGCGAATCGATGTAAAGCCTGTTACGAAGCTCTTTCGTTTTCTCAGCCACCTGCCTTTCTAGCTCTTTATTCATGTTCTCTTGATGTTGCGCGTAACTTTTGATTTTGCTCTGCATATTTTCAAGGACCGAAACGATGGCACCAATCTCATCCTCTCTCGATTTAAATGGAAGTTTGAGATCCTTTCTCGGCGAATAGTGTTTGAGTTCAGTCACTATCTTTTTAAGAGGAGAGAGAAGCTGCTCGAGGTAAATACTAAAGAGCACCAGTAAAAGCGTAATACCACCTAGAAACATCCAAAGTAGCTTGCTATATTTATTGACGACATCTTTGTAGTGCTCATATGAGTATATCACGTGCATCCTACCAATGTCTTCTTGGCTATTGGGCTTTTTGATGGCTTTAGTAAAGACGAAGTAGTCTTTGTTTTGGATGTTTTGCTTCAAATAGCTTGCTACGACTTTATTGTGGCTGATAATCGTAACGCCCAAGATATTTTTGTTATGGTCCACTATCTGCTTGACCAACTCGCCTATTTTCTTATCAAATCCCAAATAGAGATTCATCGCAACCGTTGGAATGATAGTATCGACAATCACTTCGGCTTTCGATTTTTCCATATTTTTGAAAGCCTCTTTTCCTACTTCTTCGAAGGTATAGAAAATAAGCATAATCAGTGAAATTGAAACAAGGAAGAAGTGTAGCAATATGCGTCTACTAATCGATTTGTTGATATTTACAAATTTCATTCTACAATCTTTGCAACCCTAAAGAGTGTATCGACAAAATCAAACCTGTTTTTGAGCAATACCTCTTTGTAGATGAAAATCTCCACATCCTTTTTCAAGCTTACATTGAATAAAAAACCATAAAAGAGATCCTCTTTGGCATAAGTAAAAGAGTAGATGTTTTTACGTTCAATCAGTTGTGCCACTTTTTTTATTTCCTCTTCTTCCAATTTCATTACATATAGTGCGTCTATATTGTTGATAACTCTTTTATCGGCAAAAAGTTGATTTGGATTTAGTATCTCTACGGCAAATTTGAATCCCTGCAGTCCAGAAGCATACTTTTTGTAGAGTTTTTCTCTAAATAGTTGCGCGCTGAAAAAATCCACTTTGTCACATATAATATAAAAATCTACTATCTTGTCGGGAACGTTTTTGTCAATGTTTCGATCGAATAGCATAAGTTTGGGGTAAATAGAGGATTGGAATTTCAAAAGCATCGTATTGTATTCGTATGCCCCCAAATAGAGGCAAAAGATGAGTAACGATACAACTATACGCATCAAAACCCTCTTTTAATGCTAAATAGGATCTCTCTGCCCCTGGTATAGGGATAGTCGTTTATGTATGTATTTGGTGGGGCTGGATATTTGGCATGCGAATCTGTGAGATTGCGCAATGTCAGCATCAATTCAATATCCCTTCTTGGCTTGTAGGTAAAAGCAATATCAAAAATATTGTAATCTTTGAGTTTCTCTCTGCTATCGAAGTAGAATCTACCTTTACTGCCTATATAGCGATAACTTAAAGAGGTGGAGAAATCGTAACTCCACTGCTTGAGAAGATAGAGTTTCAAAAGATTGCGTGCGATATTTGGCAAAGGTTTGTCACATGCACACTTGCCATAAACATACGAGTAGTTTGCATAGAATTCCAACGTATGTGTCAGCATCTTTTTGAATTCCAATTCCACTCCATACAAGGAGTTCTTGGAGTGATTGAGAAATATTCTATCTTCGTTGATATTGTTGATGATGTTTCTATTTTTTAGATAAAAAAGCGAAACTTGAAAAAATTGATCGAGCATAAAGCGGTTAGTATAGCTTAGTTCATATGCACTCACCCGCTCTGGCTTGAGATTCGGGTTGCCGACTCTCGTGGTGTTATTGATGGTGAAAAGCTCCTGCCATGAAGGGTTTCTGTGGGATCTGCCATACATCAGCTTCACCACGTTTTTATCATCTATCTTATACACGGCACTCGCTCTAGGATTGAAACAAGAATAGCGCGAAAACGACTCATAGTTGATACCGTAATAGAGGCTCAACGAATCGTTTATCATATAGGTATCGCTAGCATACAGAATGGTTCCTAGCCTGCTAGCATCCGGATTGATAAATGGATAGGTAGTAGAATAGTCAACAATTTCATCACTCATGCCGCTTCTATCTGTCGTGATGGTTTTGACGCTGTAGGTCTTTTCTTGGTAGCGATACGCTCCTATGTCGATGGCATGGTTATTGTATTCATAAGTTGCGCCGATGTTTGCATAGAGTGTTCGCTGTTTGGATTGATAGTATCCAAAAATGCCGTTGTCAAATTGGATGAGTTGTGATGGAGAGAAAGGGTTTGGATAAACGAAGCCTTCAGGTGCCACATGTGAAAGACTGGTAAAAGAGTCTTTTCTCATCCCACTTTTGAAGTAAAACTGCAAGGATGGGGTAAGTTCTCTTCTATACTGCAGCTCTAGCAGCGTGCTTGGTAGCCGAATGTAATCATCCTTGTTCGGTAAAATGTAGCTCATACCAAAAGCGTGGCCCCGTTTGAAATAGTTTTGGCGAAATTTGAACTGAAAATCTTTCCACTTTGCGTATATGGCAAAGGAGTAGTTTCTCATCCACAATGGCACTTCGGCGCTTTTAGTAAGATGCTGGTTTGGCGCACCATACACGCCTGTGGCTAAAATATCGGGACCCGCAAAGATATTTTTGTCATCCTTTTGCAAATAGAGCTCCGTATAGAGTTTCAAGGATCCAAAAGTTCTGTTGCTGTAAAATCCTGCCCCACTATAGCGATATGAACCATATTTCATAAATGCTCTTGCAGACTCTACATCACCAAAATCTTCACTATAAGTTGTTACATAAATTGAGCCAGCAAAAGAGTTGAAACCTTCAATTTTACTACCAGGACCTCTAATAACTTCTATACGCTTAATCAACTCAATTGGCATTGCCAAATAGTGGCTGTATTGGTCTACCATCACATCATTGACCAATATTCCATCGATAAATAGTTTTGTCTGCCCATAGGCTAAAGGATTGGAACCTCGAAAGATAGCCGTTTTCATGTCGAGGTTATCGCTGTAGATATCTACACCGGGTACTAGCTGCAATGCCTCTTGCAGCGTACTTACGCCCAACTTTTCGAGTTCTTTTCCTTTATAAACCGACTCTATGTAGGGTTGAAAGAGAGAGTTTTCCTTAGCGATTGTGGCAATGTGGGAGAATTTTTGTATATCTTGGACAATTTCTGGCTCCTGTGCTGCCAAGCCGAGAACCAAAATGAGCAAGCCTCCTACCCTTCTCACCATACACCTCTTTGCTTGTAGCGTTCCAAAAGCATTGGATTGTCCCTCTCCAATCTCTTCACACTCAAAAGGCATGGATACCTCGGCGATCCGTACCCCTCTTGCAATGGCCCAATAATCTCGAAATTAATTTTGAACATCCTTAACAGCCTCACAAGTCTCTTTTCCATCGCACTATAAGCATATTCTACACCTACATCTTTCATCTTGAAATAGACTTTCTCTTTTATGAAATTGGTCATTATGTATTTAGTATCGTGCATGTTGCGATATTTTTTAGCAATGAAGACCCTAGAGACCTCTCCCAAAGCGTGAGCTTTGTAGAGTTCAAGCAAGTTTTTTACATCATCGTAGATCCGTAGATGCTCTGTGGTAGGATAGCCTATGGTAGAGTGATGAATGAGCCTCGTCGTCGCTACTATCTCGCAATCCTCGTTCAATGCCACAAAGTGGGTGGAGTATTTGTCATACTTGTCCGTCTCTTTTTTGTCTTTATATAGTGATTTATCGAAAAACTCTAACTCCTCGCACACTATGTCATATCTAAACCTATAGATCTTCTCCAGCATATTCTCATCTATCACCTCGAAAAAGTAAAGCATCGACCTCCTATTTGTTTAGAATATTGAGGGCGTCTTTGTAGATGGGCTCATCGATGAAGCCATACTTCTCATCCACAAAACCGGTAATGCCCTTTTTTGCCATCTCCTCGAAACGCGTTTTGATATAGAGCGCTTTTGCTTTGTCGAAACTCTTCAAAATCCTATTGACTATCTTTACCTGATCTGGAGATATACAGCCTTTAGCCTCAAAACCCATTTCCTTCTCGTACCTACACCAAGCTTCGAATTCTTCGAGGTTTTTATAGTCCTGGTAGACGAAAGAAACAGGAAAAATATCTGCACTTTTAGCATCTACCAAAAATTTGGCCAGTATATAATCGATCGTTGGGTTGCCAATTTTTAGGATCGATTGCGGGATTTTGAGATCGCTGAGCAAATCCAAAATACCCAAAAAGGCCGCACCTACTCTCTCTTCTTGCTTGAATATATGCAGCCTCTCAAATGCCTCTTTGGTCTCTACCGAGAAATCAAGCCCAATCGCCTCATCAATAAGCCACAATCCCTCTTTGATCTCTGCCAGGGTGCGCACTTTCGGGATGCGGATACTATCGGGATAGAATCTGTTGAGCAATTCTATCTCCTCTTTGCCTCCTTCTAGCAATGGATTGATACGCACAATAAGAAGTGGCAAATTGTCTCTTCTTTGCTGCAAAAAGAGTGCCGCAGCCAAGAGAGCAATCCTTTTGAACTCTGGAGCCACTCCATCTTCGAGATTGATAATGGCCGCATCGCACCCTAGTTCGTCTAATTTGTTAAGATGTTTCGCTCTGTGCGCGGATACCATGAGAGCCGAAGAAAAGACTCTTCTTCTCGTTTCTTGTCTTTTGGGTGAAAGATGGCGCCAGAAAAAACTCTCATCTTTAGCATCGATTGCCTTTTGGATCTCTTCTACGAAAGCTTTGTCAAATATCACTTTGCATCCTCTTTCTTGAGATAATAGTAGAGTGTTTTTATCTCTTTATCAGTCAGAAAGTACTGGGGCATCAATTTGTGCCGAGGGGCTTCAATGGCCTCTTTGAATCGCTTGAAGGGTAGGTTTTTGATATTTGGGGCTTTGATTATAACTGTTGTATTGCCATCTTTGTATCTGCCAAGCTCCAAGCCCTTACCATCTTCTCCATGGCATTTATGACACCCAATGCCTCTAGGGTTATGATAGAGCATCTTTGCATACTCGTCTTTGGTGATAAACTCATCAGAGGCGAAGAGTCGTAGCACAAAAAAAGAGAAAAATATATACTTCACATTCAGCCTTAAAGCAAATCAAAAAATGTTTTTGATATCATATCAAATATTTTTTAGAACTTCCCTAAAAGAGGCGATTATGCAAATACTTGACGGCAAAAAACTCTCACAAAAAATCACCGAACGAATTGCTAAAGAAAGTGCCGAATTAAAATCCAAACATGGTATCACGCCTGGACTAGCGGTAATCCTCGTAGGCGACGATCCGGCAAGCCATACCTACGTGAAGATGAAAGCAAAAGCCTGCAAAAAGGTGGGGTTTTACTCAATAGTCCACGAAATGCCCGAATCAATTACGCAAGAAAAGATCGAAGAGACGATAATCCTCATGAATAAAAACCCCAACATCGACGGTATCTTGGTGCAGTTGCCTCTACCTCAGCATATCGATACCACTAAAATTTTAGAGCTTATCGATCCGGCAAAAGATGTGGATGGATTCCACCCATACAACTTCGGACGCCTCATGCAAGGGCTCGACACATTCGCCCCCTGTACTCCTTTGGGTGTGATGGAGCTACTTAAAGAGTATAATATCGATCCCAAAGGCATGGATGCTTGCGTAGTGGGGGCTAGCAACATCGTTGGCAAACCGATGGCAGCACTTTTGCTCAATACCTTCGCCACGGTGGATATTTGCCATATTTACACTAAAGATCTACAATCACACACAAAAAGAGCCGATCTGTTGGTAGTAGGCGTGGGCAAACCGAACCTCATCACCGCAGATATGGTAAAAGATGGCGCGATTGTTGTCGATATTGGCATCAATCGCCTCGAAGATGGCAGCCTTGTTGGTGATGTGGATTTCGAGAATGTCAGCAAAAAAGCCTCCTACATCACGCCGGTGCCAGGAGGCGTAGGGCCGATGACCATAGCCATGCTATTGCAAAACACCCTCAAAGCGGCCAAAAAAAGGATACAAGCTTGAAAGATAGACTCATAAAATTCTACCACTGGTCCAATACGTGGACCGGGACGATCGTCATTGTTTTACTCGTCATCTTCTTCATCGCGCAAGCTTTCGTGATTCCAAGTGGCAGTATGAAAAACACGTTGCTCATTGGGGATCACCTCTTTGTCAAAAAGTTCGCCTATGGCGTACCAACACCCCATATCCCCTGGCTAGAAATCCCAGTTTTGCCAGATTTAGATGGCGATGGGCACCTTATCAAGGGCGAAGGTCCAAAAAGAGGCGATATTGTCATCTTTCGCTATCCCGTCAATCCCAAAATCCACTATGTCAAGCGCTGTGTAGCGGTGGGAGGTGATTATCTTTTCGTACACAACAAAGATCTCTACATCCATCCGCATGAAGGCAACGAATATATCAAAAAGCACTATCCAAAAGACCAAATTATCGATATCGAAGGAATTTTGTGGGTGAAAAATCCTTATATGAAGGATCATCCAGGCATTCATCACGATCCCAAAATAGTGAATGACGGCAGATATCCACAAGAGATTTTCAACTTCCCTCCAATCGAAGTGCCAAAAGGGCACTATTTCATGATGGGAGACAATCGCGATCATAGCAACGATAGCCGCTTTTGGGGGACAGTGCCATATAAGCTTATTGTAGGAAAACCTTGGTTTATTTACTGGAGTTGGAACAAAGATTACGTGCCTAGATGGGATCGTGTAGGCAAAACGGTAGATGAGATAGAAGAGCAGATGCGAAAAGCAAAGGACATGGTTGCAAACGATTGAGATACTCAACATCATAGCGATCATTTTATCGCTAACCATCGCTGTAGTAGGGCATGAGATCATGCATGGGCTTGCAGCCTATCATTATGGCGACGCCACCGCCAAGCTAGCGGGAAGGCTCAGCATCAATCCCATCAAACATATCGATCCAGTAGGCACTATTTTGGTACCTGCCATTTTGTATGTAACAAACGCGGGTTTTCTCTTTGGTTGGGCCAAGCCAGTGCCTGTCAATATGCGTATTGTCTTGCACAACGCCAAAGAGTGGGGAGCTATTGTGGTTAGCCTGGCTGGGATCGCTTATAATTTCACTCTCGCCATCCTCGCCACATTGTTGCTTGGCTTCATAGATTTTTCCAATTCTTTACCATCCATTTTTTTGCTCCTCTTTCTTGCTCAAACGGTGCTCATCAACGTGGTGCTAGGAGTTTTCAACCTCTGGCCGATACCGCCACTCGATGGTGCCAACGCGCTCATGTATTTAGCAAGCTGGTTGCGGCTCAAAAATGTCGTGAAGTTTTATGAATATCTCTTTCCATACGGGATGATCATCTTAATAGTGATTTTGATGACACCGCTGGCGCAAATCTTCTTTTTGCCAGTCTATTACATACTTGTTTTTCTCTCCCATATTGCTGGGATCGATCTCTTACACCTCATAAGCCAAATAGAAAGGATCTAAATGAGAGTCTATATCGGAAGCGATCATGCAGGATTTGCAGTCAAAGGGTTTGTCAAGGAGCTTTTGGAAAAGAGAGGCTACGAAGTAGAAGATCTCGGTACGCATAGCAGTGAGCGCGTAGATTACCCAGATTACGCCAAAAAGGTAGCTGAGGCTGTGGCAAAAGATAGCGAAAGCTTCGGGGTTTTGATTTGCGGCACGGGTATTGGCATGAGTATCGCCGCCAACAAAGTCAAAGGCATTAGAGCCGCAGAGGTGCATGACTATTACACCGCCCAGATGGCACGCGCCCATAACAATGCCAACGTGCTCTGCTTTGGAGAGCGCGTCGTTGGCAAAGGGGTGATTGAGTCCATTATTGAGGCATGGTGCACCACGCCTTTTGAGGGTGGACGCCATGCCGAGAGAGTAGCCAAAATCATGGCGTTGGAAGAGTGATATGGGTATAGAGACAGTCGGGTATGTTTTTTTTGCGCTTTTGATGGTAATTTTGGTAGGCATGAAGATAATACTATTTGGAGGAAAAGATGATCGATAAAGAGTATCTTCTACGATCCATTCGCGATATACCGGACTTCCCAAAGCCTGGCATCGTTTTCAAAGATATTACCACTTTGCTCAACGACAAAAAAGCCTTCACCATGCTTATGGAACACTTAGAAGATCGCTACAAAAGCTACGATCTCGATTTCGTAGCGGGAATTGAGAGCAGAGGCTTTATTTTTGGCGCAGCTTTAGCTACAAGACTTGGCATCGGTTTCGTGCCAGTGAGGAAAAAGGGTAAACTTCCCTACACCACCATAAGCGAAAAATATGCTTTAGAATATGGGTATGATGAAGTTGAGATACACATCGATGCATTTCGGGGCAAAAACAAAAGAGTGCTGCTCATCGACGATCTCATCGCCACTGGCGGCACGGCAGAAGCTGCAGCGAAACTCATCCAAAAAACAGAGCAAAACTTGGTGGAAGCATGTTTTATTATCGAGCTAAGCTTCCTGGATGGCAGGAAAAAGCTAGAAAACATCACAAAAGTTTATAGCGTATTGGAGATAGCCTAATGTATATACCAAAGCCAAGCAAACACGATCCAGACGAGTTTGGGCATTTTGACATCCATGGGGGGCGCTATGTGCCAGAGACCCTCATGCCAATCTTACTGGAACTAGAAAATGAATACAAAAAGATCCGCTTTGACGAGGAGTTTTGGAAAGAGGCTCGCTACTACCTTGAAAACTATGTAGGACGCCCCTCACCTCTCTACTATGCCAAAAACCTCTCTGACGAGCTCAAAGCCACAATCTACCTCAAAAGAGAGGATCTCAACCACACAGGTGCACACAAGATAAACAATACAATTCTCCAAGGACTTCTTGCAAAACGCCTTGGTAAAAAGAAGGTGATCGCAGAGACTGGAGCTGGCCAGCATGGCGTAGCAACAGCCACAATGGCGGCACTCTTCGGTTTGGAGTGTGAGATTTTCATGGGGGAAAAGGATGTCAAGCGCCAAGAGCTCAACGTCTTTAGAATGAAGCTTTTGGGAGCGAAGGTGCATCCAGTCAAAAACGGCTCTCGCACCCTCAAAGACGCAATGAACGAAGCGATTCGCCACTGGGTCACACACGCAAGAGACACCTTCTATGTCATTGGCACAGTAGCTGGCCCACACCCCTACCCTATGATGGTCAGAGATTTTCAAGGCATTATTGGCTATGAAGCAAAAGCCCAAATCCTTGCAACCGAAAACCGTATGCCAGATTACGTAATAGCCTGTATAGGTGGTGGCAGCAACGCCATGGGAATATTCAACGCCTTTTTGGACGAAGAAGAGACCCAATGCATCGGTATTGAGGCTGGCGGGTTGGGGCTAGATACCAATAAGCATGGCGCTAGCCTAGCTAAAGGAAGCCCTGGAGTTTTACACGGGCAGATGAGCTATGTATTGCAAGATGAAGAGGGGCAGATTTTGGAGGCTCACTCAATTAGCGCTGGGCTTGACTATCCAGGTATTGGCCCAGAACACTCCTACCTCAAAGACAAAAACATCGTCAAATACGATACCATCACCGATAGTGAAGCGCTTGATGCTTTTGTGTGGCTTAGCCAGAGTGAGGGTATCATTCCTGCGTTTGAATCAAGCCACGCAGTAGCATATCTTAAAAAGATGCAAGATATTGAAAATAGTCTTATTATTGTAAATTTAAGTGGTCGTGGAGATAAAGATATGGTGCAAGCAAAATCGCTTTTGCATTTTGATTAGGAAGAGCAATGAAAAAATTTTTTGATAAAAACAAAGATTGGCTCATACAGGCTCTGCTAGCTGGAGTCTTTGTATTTGTAGCCTATCTAGGCTATCAGCTCTACCAGACTCCCGGTGCAAATCTAGAAGAGAAGCTGGTCAAACTCCTCAAAGAGTATGGCTATATCATCCTCTTTGTATGGAGCATCATGGAGGGTGAGACGGGGTTAGTGATGGCAGGAGTGATGTGCCATACAGGAGATATGAACCTGCCAACAGCTATACTAGTAGCAGGGCTTGGTGGATTTGTAGGGGATCAGATCTACTTCTATATAGGTCGTTTCAATAAGCATTACATCCATGAACTTATGAAGAAGCAAAGAAGAAAGTTTGCCCTAGCCCATTTGCTACTCAAAAAGTATGGCTGGCCTGTGATTTTCGTACAACGCTATCTGTATGGACTGCGCACCATTATTCCTATGGCAATAGGCCTTACACGCTATAGTGCTAAAAAATTTGCTTTGATTAATTTTATAAGCGCTATGATCTGGGCAGCTGCAACAATCATTCCAGCCTATATTTTTGGTGAAGAGATCTTACAAATTGTGCACTGGGCAAAAGAACACTGGTACTTTGCCTTGCCTTTAGCACTGCTCATTGCTGGAAGCATCTCATACTATTTTCATAAAGTAACAGAAAAAAAATCAAGGAGAGTTCATGGAGTTTCAGGTAGTAGATAAGAAGCTAGCAGATATTCAAGCGGATATTGAGATCATTTTTGTCATTGAAAAAAACCTGAATCATGATTGGGTAAAAGATAAGAAAGAATTAGAGCTTTTAGGTTTCGAGGGCAAAAGCGAAGAGGTAGCATTATTGCCAGAAAAAAGGCGCATCTATGTGGGCGTAGACTCACTTGAACACGATGAAATACGCATTGCAGCAGCAAAAACTATCAAAGCTTTGCAAAACAAAAAGTTTCAAAGCGCAAAAGTAGGCGTTTATATCCAAAACTGCCCTGTAACCAATATCAAGGCTTTCGTAGAGGGGGTTCTACTTGGCAAATATAGCTTTGATAAATATAAAAAAGAGCCCAAAAAACACGCCATTAAAACAATCTATATAGCCAATGAAGAGTATAGCAACAAACCTTTCACCATCGAAAACGCCAAAAAAAGTGTAATCGAAGCAGAGAAATTAGCACAAACCGTCAATTTCGTGCGTGATCTCGTCAATACTCCACCAAATGAGATCTATCCTGCAAAACTGGCTGAAATCGCTCAAGACGTAGCCAAAAAGTACGAGCTTGAGTGCAATGTCTTGGATGAGGAGGATTTGGCAAAAGAAGGCATGGAAGCAATGCTTGCAGTGGGAAGAGCGAGTGTCAACAAGCCAAGGCTCATTCACCTAAGCTACATTCCTGCCAACAAAAAAGCGACAGTAGTCTTCGTGGGCAAAGGGCTGACATACGACAGCGGCGGACTTAGCCTCAAACCAAGCGATTACATGGTAACTATGAAAGCAGATAAAAGCGGCGCGTGTGCTGCAATTGGCATCATAGAGGCTGCAAAGAGATTAGAGCTACCAGTAGAAGTGCATGCGATTTTGGGTGCGGCTGAGAACATGGTAGGAGGCAACGCCTACAAACCCGATGACATCATCAAAGCAAAAAACGGCAAAACTATCGAAGTGCTCAATACCGACGCGGAAGGTAGGCTCGTTTTGGCAGACGCTTTGTGCTATGCTCAAGAAAAAATCAAAGACATCGACTATATCTTCGACATCGCAACCCTCACTGGTGCTTGCGTCGTGGCACTGGGTGAATATACGATAGGCGTCATGGGCGAAAATAGCGATCTTAAAGCAAGCATTTTGGATGCCGCGAAAGCAAGCGGAGAGCTAGCAGCAGAGCTGCCATTCAACCGCTACTTGCCAAAACTTCTAGAGTCCAAGCAAGCAGACATCGCCAACATCAGCTCTTCACGCTATGGCGGGGCTATTACTGCAGCACTGTTTCTTAAAGAGTTTATTGAAGAGAAAAATATCAAAAAATGGGTGCATCTTGATATCGCAGGACCAGCTTATGTGCAAAAAGAGTGGGGATACAACCCTTACGGAGCAAGCGGAGCTGGTGTGAGACTTGCAATTAAGTGGCTTCAAAAACAATTCGTATTCAATAAAAAGCATCCATAAACATCCATTTTGGGCATCGACTCGTTCAATGCCCATTTATGCTATAATTGCACAAAATTTAATATTAATTTAAGGAAATAGATGGGACTTAGTGTCGGAATCGTAGGACTTCCAAATGTAGGCAAATCCACAACTTTCAATGCTCTCACAAAAGCACAGAACGCAGAAGCGCAAAACTACCCCTTTTGCACAATCGAGCCAAACAAAGCGTTGGTGCCGGTACCAGATCCAAGACTCGAAGAGCTGGCAAAAATCGTCACACCAGAAAGAGTCTTACACTCCACCATCGACTTTGTGGATATAGCCGGGCTTGTGAGAGGTGCTAGCAAAGGCGAAGGTCTTGGCAACCAGTTTCTTAGCAACATTCGTGAAACCGATATGATTTTGCATATGGTGCGCTGCTTCGAAGATGGCAACATTACGCACGTTGAAGGTAGCGTCGATCCAATTAGAGATATTGAGATTATTGAGACTGAGCTTATATTTGCCGATTTGCAACAGCTTGAAAAAAAGATCGAAAGACTAAAAAAACAGGCAAAAGCTGACAAAAAAATAGCCCCTTTGCTAGATATTGCCCAAGAACTCAAAGCGCACTTAGAAGAATTGCAGCCTGTAAGAACGTTTGCCAACAAGAACGAGGCTTTTGAAACACTCAATAAAGAGCTACGCTTTCTCAGTGCCAAGCCCGTAATTTTTGGAGCAAACGTAGATGAAGAGGGAATGCTCGAAGATAACGATTACGTCAAGGAAGTCAAAGAATATGCCGGCAAAACGGGAGCCGACGTGATTAAGCTTTGCGCCAAGCTCGAAGAGGAGTTGGTGGGGCTTGATGAAGAGGAAGCCAAAGAGCTGCTCAGCGAAATGGGCGTCGAGGAGAGCGGACTAGATAAAATCATTCGCACGGCTTTCAATCGCTTGGGGCTTATTAGCTACTTCACCGCTGGCGTCAAAGAGGTTAGAAGTTGGACAATCAAGAAAGGCTGGACCGCTCCGCAGGCTGCAGGGGTAATTCACGGCGATTTTGAAAAAGGATTTATCCGCGCAGAAGTGATAAGCTACGAAGATTTCATTAAATATGGCGGTGAGCAAGGCGCCAAAGAGGCTGGTAAAATGCGCTTAGAAGGCAAAGACTACATCGTCCAAGATGGCGATGTGATGCATTTTCGCTTCAACGTCTAACCAATACCGCCCCACTCTCGATGTGGGAGGTGTAAGGGAATTGATCGAAAAGTGCCGCTTTTTGGATTCTATGCGTCCTTTGCAGCTGCTGTATATCTCGATGTAGCGTTAAAGGATTGCAAGAGATATAGATAATTTTTTTAAATTTTGCTACCAGCTCTCTCGTGGCATCATCTAGCCCGCACCTAGGCGGATCCACAAACACCGCTTCGAAATTGAAACTATCTAAATCCACATCTTTGAGTCTTCGAAACGCCCTTTTCTTGGCCAACGCTTCGCTCACCTCCTCGGCACTAAGCCTCACAAACGCAACGTTTTTTATATTATTCAGCGAGGCGTTGAGCTTTGCAGCTTTGATGGCCGTTTTACTCACTTCGGTAGCTAGCACTTTACGGCAATCCTTTGCCAAAGGAAGCGTAAAATTACCACTACCGCAATATAATTCCAACAAATCCCCTTCTACCTTAGCCTCTTTTGCCCATGCAATCATCTTGGCATTCACAAAAGGGTTGGGCTGGGTGAAACTGCCTTCATAGTGGTAATATCTGATCCCAGCAATCTCCTCTTCTACATACTCTTTGCCGATGACGTTTTTTTTGCCCCTGCTTCTGCCAACTATACTAATGCCAAGCTCTTTCGCCAATCTTCTAGCCTGCTCTTCCCACACCTCATCAATTGGCCTATGATAGATAAGGCTAACCAGCGTATCTCCAAGAGTAGAGCTTAGAAAATCGAGGCGAAAGAGTTTGTATGAAAGAGTCTCATTAGTGGCTAAATATGCTCTAAGCTTTGGCATCAATGCAAAAATGGGCTCCAATACAATGGGACACTCTTCAATTTTGGCAACTCCCCCATCAACGCTATGCATCCCATAGGAGCCATCGATATATCGAAACTCTGCCCTTGCTCGAAAGTGCTGAGGCTTCGAGGCAAAAATTTCTGGCTCTATGCCAAAAAGCTCTTGAAATTTTACTACCTTCTTTTGTAACTGATCCTCATAGGAACTAAACTCCGTGCAGCTTCCACACACACCAAAATATGCACAATTCATAATATTTGTTAGCCTTCTTACGATAATATAGCAAATAAAATTATATCCAAAGGCGCTGAATGGATCTTAGTATCGTGATACTCGCAGCCGGCCAGGGCACACGCATGAAAAGCGACTTGCCAAAGGTATTGCATACTATTAGCGATAAGCCAATGATTTGGCACATTATCAAAGAGGCAAAGAAACTAAGTGATGATATTAGCGTGGTACTCTACCACAAAGCAGACATCATCAAAGAGTATATCCAAAAAGAGTTCGATAGTATCAATTTCGTATTGCAAGATCATGCCAACTATCCAGGCACTGGCGGGGCACTCATGGCGGTTAAGCCAAAGCATGATAAAGTCTTGGTCCTCAATGGCGATATGCCCCTCATCCAGGCAAAAGAGCTTGAGCAGTTTTTAGCAGTTGAGGCTGATATTGTCATGAGCGTGATTGAGCTGGAAGACCCAAGCGGCTATGGGAGGGTGGTGATTTGCGACAACCAAGTAGAAAAAATAGTAGAGCAAAAGGATGCAAGCGAAGAGGAGCTTTGCATAACAAGCGTTAACGCGGGAGTCTATCTTTTTAAAAAAGAGATCTTAGAAAAATTCCTCCCAAAACTCTCCAACGACAACGCCCAAAAGGAGTACTATCTCACAGACATCATAGCCTTTGCAAAAAATGAGGGCTATACCATCAAACCACTCTTTGTCCATGAGGAAAACTTCAAAGGCGTCAATTCCAAAGCAGATCTCGCAGCCGCCGAAGAGATTATGCAAGATCGCATCAAGAACGAGTGGATGCAAAAGGGGGTCATTTTTCGCTTGCCAAAGACGAGCTTCGTAGGGGTGGAAGTGGAGTTTGATGGAGAGTGCGAGGTGGAGAGTGGCTGCGTAATAAAAGGCAAAAGCATTGTCAAGCAGAGCCACATCAAAGCAAATAGTGTCATTGAAAATGCCTCAATCTCCTTTTGCTCCATTGGCCCCATGGCTCGCATCCGCCCCAAAAGCAAGCTCCAAGACACCCACATTGGCAACTTTGTAGAGGTCAAAAATTCTAAGCTCACTGGCGTTAAAGCTGGACATTTAAGCTACCTTGGCGATTGCGAGATTGACGAAGGCACAAATGTGGGAGCTGGAACAATTACGTGCAATTATGATGGGAAACAAAAACACAGAACCATTATTGGCAAAAATGTCTTCATAGGCAGCGATACCCAGCTAGTAGCCCCTGTAAAAATCGAGGATAATGTGATTATCGCGGCGGGTACGACTGTCACAAAAGATGTAGAAAAAGGCTCTCTTGCCATTAGCAGAACACCGCTAAAGATTGTGAAAGATTTCTACTATAAATTTTTTGGGAAGAGCAATGCTAAATAATAAAAAGATCCTTTTAGGAGTTTCAGGCTCTATCGCAATTTACAAAGCTATTGAGCTCTTGCGCCTTTTCAAAAAAGCAAATGCCACTGTTAAAGTGATAATGACGCCGTCAGCCAAAAAATTTATTACACCTCTTACCTTTGAGGGGGCTGGAAGTGAAAAAATCTTGGATGAAAATACCGAAGATTGGACAAATCGCAACAACCACATCCATGTATGCGAAGACTACGATCTCTTCGTCATCGCTCCAGCTACCGCCAACACCATTAACAAGCTTAGCAACGGCATAGCGGACAACCTCCTCACTCAGACTGCCCTAGCCTTTAATAAGCCAAAAATTGTAGCACCTTCTATGAATAGCAATATGTATCACAACCGCTTCACTGAAGCGAGCCTCAAACTCCTTAAAATCAACGGCTACAAAGTGGTAGAACCTTCAACTAAAGAGCTAGCATGCGGCACCGTGGGGGAAGGGGCTTTGGCGGATGTGGAGGAGATATTCCATCAAAGCGCAAGGGCGCTTTTGCAAGATGGCTTCTGGCAGGATCGATACGCCATCATTACGGGTGGAGGCACCATTGAGAGGATCGATGACGTGAGATTTATCTCCAATTTCTCCAGCGGCAAGCAAGCCTGCGCCTTAGCAAAGGCTTTGTATCTTAAAGGCGCAAAAGTAGAGCTTATCACCACAAAGGAGTGCGAGAACCTCCCAAAAGAGATCGAAGTCTTCAAAGTGGAATCGGCTAAGCAGATGCATGAATATCTGATTGAGCGCATCAAAGTTGCCAAGCGGGGCATCGTCAAAAAGCCTGATCTCATCAACGATCTCACCCAGCCCCAGCTCATCCAGAAAAAGCCCTATCTTTTCATGAGCGCAGCGGTGAGCGATTATAGACCAAAATATCAACAAAGCGGCAAACTCAAAAAGGATCAATTGGGCGATGAGTGGTGCTTGGAGCTTGTAAAAAACATCGACATACTCAAAAGCTTGGCAAATGAAAAAGAGATCGTCAAAATCGGCTTTAAAGCCGAAATGGATGAGCAAAAGGCATTAGAGAATGCACAAAGAATGCTCAAAACAAAAAATCTCGACGCGGTATGCCTCAATCTCGTCAAAGGCGCAACAAAATTTGGCAGCGACAAAAACCAAATCATCTATATTACCGAAGATAAAAGCATCAAAAGCCCTCTTAAAGAAAAACTTTCGTTATCGTTCGATATTGTCGAGATTGTAAAGGATCTGGATGAATAGAGCTAGACATATCGCCATCATTATGGATGGTAATGGCAGATGGGCGCAGCAAAGAGGAATGCAGCGTATCAAGGGTCATGAAAAAGGGGCGGAAGTGGTGCGCCATATCACCACCTTTTGCGCCAACCACGATGAAGTGGAGGTCCTCACACTTTATGCCTTTAGCACGGAAAACTGGAAACGCCCCAAAATGGAGGTGGATTTCTTGATGCGCTTGCTAGACAACTGGCTGCAAAAGGAGCTGCCAACCTACCAAAAAGAGAGGGTGCGATTTGAGGTGATTGGCGATATAAGCAAGTTTTCGAAAAAACTGCAAGAGAGGATCAATCTCACAAGGGAACTTACCAAAAACAAT
Source organism: Nitratiruptor sp. (assembly GCA_015494535.1). Lineage (GTDB taxonomy): Bacteria > Campylobacterota > Campylobacteria > Campylobacterales > Nitratiruptoraceae > Nitratiruptor. The sequence goes on from WGBC01000084.1 coordinate 98,412, forward strand.
ACCAAGCTCACTCAGGTCCTCGCTCTCAACTATGGCGGCAGGGACGAGATCATAAGGGCTTGCAAGAGGGCGAAAGAAGCAAATGCACCAATAGACGAAGCCAATTTCGAAGCGTTTTTCGATGCACAAATTGGCGAAGTGGATATGCTCATTCGAACAGGAGGAGAAAAGAGAATCTCAAACTTTCTGCTTTGGCGCATAGCCTATGCAGAGCTCTTCTTTACCGATACCCTCTGGCCAGATTTTACGCCAGAGGAATTAGCTTCACTCATTGATGAGTTCAAGAAGCGCCATAGAAGATTTGGAGGAATTTGATTTGGAAGTAGTCATAGCGGCGATTTTAGGCCTTTTAATAGGATCGTTTCTCAATGTAGTCATTCTACGCCTCCCACAAAACGAGAGCATCGTCTATCCGGCCAGCCACTGCCCAAAATGCAAAGAGCCTTTGAAGTGGTGGCACAACGTCCCCGTGCTCTCTTGGGTGTTTCTTCAAGGAAAATGCTACTTTTGCAAAGAACCGATAAGCTGGCAATATCCAGCTATCGAGATAGCTACGGCAGCACTCTTTGCAATTATCTTTTACAAAGAGGGGCTGACTTTCCAAGCCTTTGTCATCGCCGTACTCTTTAGCTCGCTTTTGGCTCTTAGCATCATCGATCTACGCTTCAAAGCCGTACCGGACAGCCTCAATCTCTTTGCAGCCACAATAGCGCTCTTTGCTAACAGCGATTACCTGCAAAACCTCCAAAACGCAGCCATTGTGGCGGGAGCTTTGGCGATGCTTCGCTTCTATGTAAGCTACTATGTGAGCAAAAAAGAGCAGATCCACTTGCAAAAGCAGATAAAATCCGCGCCTTGGCTCAAAAGCTACTATCCCAAATATATCATGATTGAGGCTATGGGAGAGGGAGATATCATAGTTGGCTTTGCGATGGGCGCGCTTTTAGGGCTTGAGAAGACGCTTATTGCTATCTTCCTAGCGGCACTAACCGCTTTGCCAGCATCCGTGTATCTTCGCATCGCAAAATCGGATACGCAACTGCCTTTCATCCCGTTCTTGGCAATCGGAGCCTTTTTGAGCTATCTTTTCGGTGCCCAAATCGTGGAGTGGATGCATGCAAATTATCTCTAAATATTTGCATACGCATCTTTTTAGTTCCCTTATCAATTTCTTCATCCCGCTTTTTGGGATAGCTTCTTTGATATTTTTTATTAAGATGGTTTCACTCACCTCCGTGATACAACTAAGCTTCTTTGAGCTTATGCAGCTTTATATCTTTATCTTGCCTCAAATCCTTTTCTTTACATTGCCTGTGGTTTTTGTGGCAGCAGCTATTGCCATGCTTAGCCGCCTAAGCTTTGAATATGAGCTGGTAGCACTCTTCTCCCTTGGCATCTCACCACACAAAATCATCTTTATCTTAGCCAAACTTGCGGCAGTGCTCTCAATTTTGCTGCTGTTTTTTTCCCTTATCCTCACTCCCCAAGCAAAGCAGCTCTACAAAGGCTTTATCGTCTATAAAAGGGCTCAAGCAAAATTCAACATCAAACCCAGCGAATTTGGGCATAAGTTTGGAGACTGGTATCTCTTCATCAATGGCAAAAAAAATGAATACTATTACGACATCTCCCTATACAATTACCATCTTCAAAACCAGGAGAATTTTATAACGGCGAAAAAAGCTCAGCTCTCTAACGAAAAGGGTCATCTCGCCCTAACCCTCTTTGATGGGCACGCCTATACATACAAAGAAAAGAGCCTCAAGGAGATAGCTTTTGAAAAAATGAAGATCTACGATACAGGTTCGCAAACTCTCTTTTCCTATACCAATCCCCTTGCATATTGGAAAATTGCTGCTAAAAGCAAAAAAAGGGCTTTTGATTTGACGCTTTTCATACTCTTTTCGCTCTTTCCTCTGGCTACGCTCTATTTTCTAGCTGCCATTGGTATCAGCAATCCACGCTACGAAAAAAGAGGCGTCTTTTTGCCAACGCTTTTACTGGTAGCCCTCTACTTTGGCATTAGCTTTGCTCTTGCAAAATCTCTCACTTTCGTAGCCCTAGCCGTTATTCCTATCTGGCTCTTTACTGGCTATATGCTCTATAAAAAACTTGTAGCAAAGAGGTACTAATGAGAGTAAAAGCAATCGTTGCGTATGATGGCAGCAGATTCAATGGCTTTCAATCCCAAAAACACACCTCTAACACAATCATGCACCGGCTGCAAAGTGCTTGCAAGAGAGTCGGTATCTCGTCAAAAATCGTAGGAAGCGGCAGAACGGATGCAGGTGTGCACGCTACAGCGCAGGTGATTCATTTTGATATACCCCCTTTTTGGGAAGATCTGCAAAAGCTTCAAAGCTATCTCAACGCCCATCTTTCACCATTTATCACCATTAAAAGCATACAATTTGTTAAAAAGGACTTTCATGCCCGCTACAGCGCAAAAAAAAGAGCCTATCGCTACATTGTTGCCAAAAAACCGCCATCGGTCTTCGAAGCAGCCTACAAAAGCTTCTTCTATCTAGATAGTGAAAAGACTCGCAAAGCCCTCCAGCTTTTTATAGGAGAACGCGATTTTGTCTATTTTCACAAAACCGGCAGCGATACCAAAAGCACTATTCGCACCATTTACAAAGCTAGGCTTTACGAGAGAGAAGATTTTTACGTTATTTATATTGAAGCTAATGGCTTTTTGCGTGCTCAGATTCGTATGATAATAGATAGTTTACGAAAAGTAAGCGAAAACTCCTTGCATATAGATCAACTTAAAATGCAAATAGCGGCAAAAGAGCAGTTTAGCACCACCCTTGCCCCACCCAATGGTCTCTATCTATGTAGGGTGATGTATTAAATAAATGCAGCACTCATATATCCAACCACCGCACTTTCATCCCCGCTCGCATCCGCACTGGTGCGATAATCAAGCACGCGAGATTTGAGACCCAAAGCCCTTGCAGCCAAGATAATCGCCTCAACGCCTATCTTTCCACACGCCTCACACCCATTGTGTAATTCCCTCACATCCAGATCGTGCACGGCTTTGAGGCAGTGTAGATCATGCATTTCGGCTTGTTTGAGCGGATAGTAGTGGCTAAGATCGGTGCTGATGACTATCGCGTTTTTGGGATCGCTAAGAATCGCTTCGCACACTTTTGCCAGATAGCTTGGGTCCATCTCTCCGTAGACGAACTCCACTACCTTGCATTCTGGTATGTAGTGATGGATAAAAGGCATCTGGGTCTCCGTGCTGTGCTCAGCGTGCGCTTGGGGCAAAAACTCTATATCAAAAAGGCTCATCAGATGCTCTATGTATTCCTTGTCTATCGCCAAATCCCCACAGGGAGTCTCGTAAGCATCAAAGAGACTCGCACTCATGCCTGGCACGTAGACTCTGTGGCTAGGACCAATGACTACGACGCGCTCTGGTTTGCTATTTGCCAAGACTCTATGCGCAATATTTGCTGTAAAGCCGCTATAAACATAGCCAGCATGAGGAGCGATAATTGCTCTAGGCTTGATGCCAAGAACGTCCGAATCCACCAAAGCTTTGTCTAAAATAGAATTAAATTGTGCTATCATAGATTCAATCTGGCCACATTCGGCTGGATAAAAAGCCCCTGCAACACTCATCTCTCTTTTCATTTTAACCTCCGATACTGTATAATTGCACCAAACCTTGCAAGGGAATGGATGGAAAGTTTACGATCTTTCTTGGTCATTATAGCTATTATAACATTATATAGATTATTTGTTCTTTTTCATGCCGGAATCGATCTTTATGTGGATGAAGCATACTACTGGGGATGGAGTAAGGAACTCGACTTTGGCTACTACTCCAAACCCCCGATGATAGCTTGGGTCATCGCGCTTTTTGGCAAATTTTGCGGCAATAGCGAGCTTTGTATCAAGCTACCCGCACTGGTGCTCTATCCTGTCACTTCCATCTTCGTCTATCTCATAGCGAGAGAGCTTTTTGATAAAAGAGTTGCCTTTTATAGTGGCCTCGTTTTTATCACGCTGCCCGCAGTATCCATGAGTTCGCTCATCATCTCCACCGACGTGGTGCTGCTGCTCTTTTGGAGTATGACGCTCTACTTTTTTATCAAAGCCATCAATAGCGATAAAAACATCTACTGGGCATTGGCGGCCATCAGTGCCGGGGCTGGGCTGCTGAGCAAATATACGATGATTCTTTTTTTAATCAGCATTTTTTGCTATTTGCTATGGGATGAGCGCTACAGACGCCATCTCAAAAACCCAAAGCTTTATCTAGCTATCATCACGGCAGCCTCCATCTACTTTCCAAACCTTTTATGGAACGCTATGCACCACTACATCACCTTTGTGCATACCAAAAACCTAAGCGGTATTGAAAAAAGCAGCTTTTTGCATTTTGATAAGATGGTAGAGTTTTTAGCATCACAATTTCTAGTTTTTGGACCTATCTTTTTTGCGGTATTCCTCTATCTTTTTAAAGATATTAAAAAGCCAAAATATCGCCTGCTTTTTTGCTTCTCTTTGCCATTTTTGGCCGTTATCACCCTCCAAGCCCTCCTCTCCAAAGCCCTTGCCAACTGGGCGGCACCCACTTATATAGCGGCAACTATTCTAGTGACTGCCTACTTAATACAGAGAAAAAAGCTGCTTTTTGCCGGTATTATAATCAATATTCTCATGGCTTTGGCACTCTATCACTACCATGACATTGCAAAAGCTTTGCACATAGAGATCACATCCAAAACCGATCCATACAAAAGGGTGCTTGGCTATAAAAAGCTAGCAAAAAAACTGCAGCCAATCATTGCCAAATACCCCGATACAAAGCTGCTTTTTGATGATCGCACCACGATGGCAGAGATGATCTACTACCTCAAGCCCCACCCATTCGATGCGCAAATTTTTAATCCAGAGCATCGCATAGCAAGCCAATACCATCTTACAAAAGATCTCAATAAGCATCTACATGAAAATTTCCTATACATCACCAAAAACGATAGCAAAAAAGCCCTGCCCTACTTTGCTTCAATCAAAAAGATAGCCACCATCAAAATTCGGCTCTACAAAGATTACGCGCGCATCTACAATGTCTATCTGCTCGAGGATTTCAAAGGATATTGATGGTAGTAGCGATTGTTACGGCTCTTACTTGCCTCTTTTTCTTTCTTTTCCCAAATGTCGATCTGTTTGTAAGCTCGCTTTTCTACCACAATGGATTTTATCTTAAAGATACGCTTTTTGCAGTGGTTATCTACAAGCTTACCATCATCATCACCGCTGCATTTACTCTCGCTCTAGTGGGACTGCTACTTTATGAGATCGTGAGCAAAAAAATCTTCGTGCGAAAAAGAGTGCTCATATATCTCCTGCTCTCTCTCATCCTAGGTCCCGGCCTTATCGTCAATATAGCCCTCAAAAACCACTTCGGAAGAGCTAGGCCTAGCCAGATTCAAGCCTTTGGCGGA
>WGBC01000085.1 GCA_015494535.1 Nitratiruptor sp.
ATATCAAAAGCTGTGCCATGATCCACTGAAGTACGCAGGATTGGCAGATTGAGCGAAACATTGATCGATTCTTCGAAATAGAGGGCCTTGAGGGGGGCGAGCCCCTGGTCGTGGTACATAGCTACGATATGTGAGACATTTTTACGAAAATTGGGTGTAAAAGCGATATCTGGCACCACTGGGCCGAAGTAGATATCTTTACCTATTTTTTTATTCGCTTTTTGGATAGCTACTGCGATTTTCTCCTCTTTATCGCCAAGCACTCCTCCATCGCCCGCATGGGGGTTGAGGCCAAGGACCGGGATTGGCAAGGCTGGATTGATGCTTTTGTAGAAATCAATTAAAAAGCGAGAGAGCTTTTTCTTTTTTATCTGCTTTGGCACCTCTTTGAGGGGCATATGTTCGGTGTAGAGGGCCACAAAGAGCTTGTCGCAGCCAAGCATCATGATGGCATCTTTCTTGAAGCGCTTGCGCAGATAATCTGTGTGGCCGCTGTAGTGGATGCCGGCTTTGTGCCACGCCTCTTTGTTGATAGGCAGTGTCACCACTGCATCTGTTATACCGCTTGCAGTCATCTCGACTGCTTTGCGGAAGGAAGCAAAAGAGAGTTTGGCACTTTTTTTGCTAATTTTGCCGGGCTTGATGGTAAACTCCCCCTCCACGTATTCCACTTCCAGATCCTTTGGCAACTCCATTCCCAAAAGCTTTGCGGCTTGTTCAAGCATAGGGCGGTTGCAAAAGTAGAGTGGTGTGCAAAACTTTTTGATAATGTCGTGGGATTTTAGGGCGATTTCCGCTCCTACGCCATTGAGATCGCCGATACTAATCGCAATGACAGGCTTCATCGATAATTCTTTTCATCTCTTTTACAGCCTCTTCCAACCCGCACCAGATGCTGCGTGCGATGATGCTTTGGCCAATGTTGAGCTCTACGATATTAGGAATTTGTGCAACTCTTGCTACGTTTTGGTAGTTGAGCCCATGCCCTGCTGCTACCAAGAGCCCAGCTTTTGCCGCATAGATGGCTGAGTTTTCCAGATCTCCCATGGCTTGCTGCAATCTATCTTGCAATTCATTGCGCGAAAGTTGCAACTCTCTGATGGCATGCCAAGTCAAGGAGAGGTTTGTATAGAGCATGGCGTAGATGTTTGCATATTCTCCAGTGTGCAGTTCTATCATATCGGCTCCCGTGTCGGCAGAGGCTGCAATGATTTCAAAATCTGGATCTACAAAGAGCGATACGTCGATCTCTTTTTCTTTAAGTTTAGCTACAGTTTTAGCCACTACATCGAAATTGCCTATCACGTCCAGCCCGCCTTCTGTGGTGACTTCCTCTCTTTTTTCTGGCACGATTGTAGCTCTATGGGGGCGCAGCTGGCAGATAATATCGATTATCTCTTCATCGACGCTACATTCGATATTGACGGGCAACGCGCTAAGCTCAACTACTCTTTTGGCGTCAATTTCGTTGATGTGGCGTCTATCTTCTCTTAGATGTATCGTTATCTGATCGCCTCCAGCCCTCTTGACGATGCCAAGAGCCTCGATGGGATCGGGATCGTTGACTTTTCTAGCTTCTCTAAGCACTGCGATATGATCGATGTTGACACCCAGCTTCATTTGCCTCTCCTTGCATAGAACTCTTTTTTAAATGTAGCATAATTTTGCTGCAAAATCGCTTCTCTTGCCTCTTTCACCAGTCTAAGGTAGTAGTAGAGGTTGTGAATGGAGGCAAGGCGGTAGTAGGTGAGTTCTTTGGCTCTGAAGAGATGGTTGAGATAGGCGCGTGAGTAGTTTTGGCAAGTGTAACAGCCGCAATTCTCATCGATTGGGTTGGGATCTTTTTTGTATCTTGCTGCTTTGATGTTAAGTTTGCCAAAGGTGGTGAAAATAGTGCCGTTTCTGGCATTTCTCGTGGGCATAACGCAATCAAACATATCAACTCCTCTATCAATCGCCTCTACGATATCCTCTGGCGTACCCACTCCCATGAGATAGCGAGGCTTATTGATAGGCATGAAAGGAATAGTATGCTCAATCGTATCGTACATCGCTTGATTCTCTTCACCGACGCTAAGTCCCCCGATTGCAAATCCATCGAAATCCAGCGCGCAAAGCTCCTCGGCGCTTTTTTGGCGAAAGTAGGGGTCTATTCCACCTTGGATTATTGCAAAGATATTTTGATCGGAGCCGATGCCTTTGGCTTGCATCGCTTTATGGTACGCGATGGACTCTTTCGCCCATTTGGTGGTGCGCTCAACCGAGAGAGCCAAGCGCTCTTTGGTAGCGGGCAAAGCTATGAGATCATCCAGAATCATCATGATGTCGCTTCCAAGGTTGTATTGGATATCTAGCACCTTTTGGGGCGTAAAAAAGTGGCGAGAGCCATCTATGTGGCTTTGAAACTCAATTCCCTCATCGCTTGCCTTGCTCATGTCACTCAGGCTAAAAGCTTGAAAGCCTCCGCTATCAGTTAGAAAGCTTCTCTCGTATCCCGTAAAGCCATGCAAACCCCCAAGCTCTTTGACAATCTCATCGCCTGGGCGCAGATAGAGATGGTAGGTATTGGCCAAAATTATCTTGGCATCCAAAAGATCGGTGACGTCTTTGGTATCTAGCGCTTTGATACTTGCAGCGGTACCTACGGGCATGAAAACGGGAGTTTTTATGGTAGAATGAGAGGTTACGATAGTCGTGGCTCTTGCGTTGCCAGATTGAGCGTCCAAAGAAAACTTCAATAACTCTCCTTAAAGGGTATATGTGCAAAGTGCAAAGGTTTTGCAAACAGATGTATTGATTTTGGCTGATGGTATTGTAGCAAAACAGCTCTTACAAAGAATTGTCGAAAAATATGTAAGCACCAACCGGTACTTTATCGTCTATCAAGATCCAAATATTTTGCCATCGGTTGAACAAGAGAATATCTTTTTTTATCGTTTCGATCCTACATCTTTTGTGAAACTCTCCAAACTTTTCCACCAACGCTTTAGCGAAGTAGTAATTGTGCTAGCAAACAAGATAGACACCTTAGCTTCCTTTGAAAATGTGCGTAAACTCGATAGTAGCGTCAATATCGTCGTTCTGGATAGATGGGATCTGGAGTTTGAGGGTAAAAACTTCATTAGGCTTGATGCCAATGAGATTCTAGCAAATAGAGTAGCCGATCATCTCCCAAACATCCCGGTAACTGCCCAAAACGTAGGACTTGGGCATGGGGAGATTATGGAAGTATTAGTGCCTTTTGGAAGTGCTTATGTTTATCGCCATATTGGATCAATTGAGCAAAAAAACTGGAAAATAGCAGCAATTTATCGCAACAATAGACTACTGCTCCCCTCGGCATCCCTTATGATCTATCCCAACGACCTCTTGCTGCTTATTGGTGAACCGGAGGTGCTTAAAGAGGTGTTCAAATCTATCAAGCAAGAGGTTGGACAGTTTCCTATGCCGTTTGGAATCAACTCCTATCTCTTTATCGATATGCAGTGCTTAGATACCAGAAGCCTCAAGCATTTGGTGCGCGGGGCTATTTACGTGCACAAAAAGTTCAAGGATAAAAAGCTCTTCATCAGAATCGTCAATCCCAATGATTTTGAATTTTTACGCTTCATAAAACAATACGATAGCGATAGTATTGAGGTGAGTATAGACTATCGGCAAGTCGATGCATACAAACGCATAGAAGAGGATATCAAAACAGCCAAGATAGGGCTCTTTATCACCCATGCTTCCATGTTTGTAGAGAGATCTTTTAGAATGTTTTTATACAATTTTTCGATACCTGTGCTCTCTTTGTCTTGCAAGCCTTTTGAGCAGTTGCGAGAGGCTGGCATAATTTTGGGCAGAAATAAGAATCTAGAGAAGATTTCCTCTATCATTTTCGATATAGCCATCCAGCTCAAACTTGCCCTTAAACTCTTTCAATACTCCCAAGAGGAACCAAACCAAGAGGTGGTGGATCATTTCGAAAACTTGGCGAACATCTTCTCAAAACCCATCTCCATCCAAAAAACCAAACTCAATCCAATAAGGCACATCAAGCAGTTTGAAGAGAATATTCTCATCGTCTATCCGTTCAACGAAAAGGTGGCAAAAGCCAGGACATGGAATATCTTTTGCACAGACGCAGAGGCGCTTTTTTATAGGCTCAACCAGTATCATCAGATTTTTATCCCTGAATCATAAGAGTATAAACTTCTTTTTTCTATAATAATGCAAAAAATGAAGAGGTAGCGATGGAAGTAGCAATAGAACTCAAAAAGATAGAAGATAGAAGCTATACGATCTACATAGATGCAATCAAAAAGATTGAACTTGACCAAAAGGCCGTTATCGTCACGAATCCAAAAGTTGCAGGCTTGCACCTAGGGTATTTGCTAGATAGGCTCGAAGCGAAAGAGCTCTATATAGTGACGCTTCCAGATGGAGAGGATTACAAAAACGAAGATTCGCTCAACTATTTGCTGGATCGTTTATTCGACCACAAGATTGATAGAAAATCTACGCTTATAGCTTTTGGTGGCGGCGTTATTGGAGATATGACAGGATTTGCGGCTGCAATATATCAAAGAGGCATCGATTTTATTCAGATTCCAACAACCCTACTTAGCCAAGTGGATGCAAGCGTGGGAGGCAAAACCGGTATCAACAACCGCTTTGGCAAAAACCTCATAGGAGCTTTCCATCAGCCAAAAGCGGTCTATATCGATACCCATTTTCTTACTACCCTGCCAAAACGAGAGTTTAGTGCAGGCGTGGCCGAAATTGTGAAGATGGCGGTGGTGTTTGATAGAGATTTTTTCGCATGGCTTGAAGAAAATAGCCTCGATAGCGAAGAGAACGTCAAACTCGCCATCAAAAAGTCGGTCGAGCTCAAAGCAAAAATCGTAGCACTAGATGAGAGAGAAGCCGGGGTGAGAGCTAGCCTCAACTATGGCCATACCTTCGCGCATGTAATAGAGAATCTCACTAACTACAAAGGTTTCTTGCATGGCGAAGCGGTTGCAATTGGCATGGTGATGGCCAACGAGTTGGCAAAGAGATTGGGGTTGATGAGCGAAGAGGATGCTAAGAGAATCAAAAGGCTCCTTGAGCGCTATGATTTGCCTATTTGCTATGAGATAAAGGATATTGAGGATTTCTATGAACACTTCTTTTTGGACAAAAAAAGCGCCGAGCAAAAGATCAAATTTGTATTGCCAAAAGGGATAGGGGATTTCGTAATTAGCGACAGCGTAGCAAAAGAGGAAGTGATTGAGGTATTGGATAGGTTCAAGCGATGTTGAGAGTTTTGATAGGGTTGGTTTTCGTTTTTAGTTTGGCGGTTGCGGAGAATAATGCTAGCGAGACAAACGAAACGCTGCTTCAAGCACAAAAAGAGGCGCAAAAAAAAGAGCTAGAAATTATCAATCGAAAAATCAAAGAGTACCAAAATGAACTTGAACATATTAACGCTGAACTTGCTACCAATATCTGGATTAAAAAATATGAAAACTACAAAACATATTTCAATATCAAAAATCAGCTAAACACCGTTTTAAGTCAGCTCAAAAAAGCAAAGCGTTATCGCAAAAAGAAGCTGATTCAAGAGCTGGAATCCAAAAAAGAGACTTTGCAAAACCAATTGGAGCTTCTCAAAGAGTATCAAGAGTCGCCATTTTTGGAACTTTTAAAGCCGCAAAAAATACCCAACGCGCCAACTATCAAAAACCCTTTTGACATTATTGGAGCTTTTTCGTATATAAAGCAGCTTAATAGCTCCAAAGAATATTACGATCAAAAACTCAAAGATATGGAGTTGGCGTTAGAATCGCTAAAGAAAAAGGAAGCGGTATTAAAAAGACTTTACGAGTTGCAAAAAAATGAGAAACTCCATAAAGAACTTTTGGCACTAAGAAAGGAGATAAAAGACTTCGAGGACTCTTTGAAAACTGCCAAGGAGACGCTAGGGGTTTATAGGCGAAAAATTGAAGAGAACGTACTTAAAATCACCGAAGAGATTAAGCTTCAAACTGAAAAGACCGCCTATATCGCAGCTATTATCGTGGGGCTTTTTATTTTCAGTTTCATTCTAAAATGGATAATCTCTCGCTACATCCAGGATAATCAGCGCGCCTACATGGCGAACAAGATTGTCAACTTCAACCTCGCCCTCATTATTATCTTCATCCTGCTTTTTGCCTATATTGAAAACGTCAACTATCTCGTGACGATTTTGGGTTTTGCTTCCGCGGGTATTGCGATTGCCATGAAAGATATGTTTATGAGTGTGCTTGGCTGGATGGTGATCGTGCTTGGCGGCTCGATTCATGTGGGCGATCGCATCAAGGTGACGAAGGAGGGCAAGGAGTTCGTAGGGGACGTGGTGGACATTTCGCTATTGCGCATTACAATACTCGAAGATGTGACTCTCACGAGCTACCTGCACAATATCAGATCGGGGCGTGTAATTTTCATTCCAAACAACTATATCTTCACCGACTTGATAGCCAACTACACCCACCAAGGGCTCAAGACCGTATGGGACAACATCAATTTCAATATCACCTTCGATTCCAACCACAAAAAAGCGGCACATATAGCCAAAGAGACAGCCAGAAAATATGCCAAAGGCTATACCGATATCGCACGCAAGCAGCTCAATAAACTGCGCAGCACCTACCATCTCAAAAACACCAACGTGGATGTGAGGGTCTATACTTTCGCAGAGGAGTATGGGATTAGGATTAGCCTATGGTACATGACCAACTCTTATGCTACGTTGACGCTGCGTAGTACCATCTCTGCCGAGGTCATCGATGCATATTTGCAAGAGCCGGATATCACGCTTACTTACCCAGCGCAAAAAGTTCTCTTGACAAAAGATGAATTTAGTGTTAAAAAGGCTAGCAAAAACGAGGAAGAGGCGTGAGAGTATATTTCAAAACTTTTGGGTGTAGAACCAATCTTTTCGATACACAAATCATGATGAGTTCCCTCAAAGATTTTACCATTACCCAAAATGAGCAAGATGCCGATATAATCGTGGTCAATTCCTGCACAGTGACAAATGGGGCGGATAGCAGCGTGCGCCACTATATCAATCGGCTAAGTAGGAGCAATAAAAAAATTTATCTCACAGGGTGCGGTGCTTTTACTAAGGGTAAAGAACTACTAGAGGCTAAGAAGGTAAAAGGCGTTTTTGGCCATTCAGAAAAAGAGAAAATTAATGAACTGCTCCAAAAAGAGAATTTTTTTGAATTAGGCGATCTTACAAGCGTCGACAAGCAGATTGTAGGGGAGTTTATCGGCAAAAGCCGCGCTTTCATAAAAGTGCAAGAGGGGTGCGATTTTCGATGTAGCTACTGCATTATACCTTTTGTGAGGGGAGATGCTAGAAGCATGCCTGAAGATCGCATTATCGAGCAGGTGCGAAAGCTCGCCGCCAATGGTTTTGGGGAGTTTATCCTCACAGGCACAAACGTTGGAAGCTACGGCAAAGACACGGGAAGCTCCCTTGCCAAACTGCTCAAACGCTTAAGCTTCATTCGAGGAGTAAGGAGGCTTCGCATAGGCTCCATCGAGCCAATTCAGATTGATGAGGAGTTCAAAGAGATTTTGGATGAGCCTTGGATGGCGAAGCATCTGCATATCGCACTGCAGCACACTAGCGACAAGATGCTAGAAATCATGAATAGAAGAAACAGGGTGGAAGAGGATTTGAAGCTTTTTGAAGAGATCGCATCACATGGTTATGCGATAGGGACCGATTTTATCGTGGGACATCCTGGAGAGAGCGAGGAGATTTTCAAAGAGGCTGTAGAAAATATCCAGAAATTCCCTCTCACCCACATACACCTCTTTACCTACTCCAAGCGCGATAGCACGGCAGCGGCCAGTATGAAGTCACAAGTCCCAGGCGGCGTAGCAAAAGAGCGTTTTAAAATCATTAAATCGATAATAGAAGAGAAAAACTTGCAGTTTCGCCAAAAGCAGGGCGCTTTACAGGTGCTCGTAGAAGGTTGGAAGAAAGATTACTTTTTTGGTTATGATCAGTTCTATAATCCACTCTTTATTGAGAGTGAACTTGATTTGCAGGGCAACTGGGTGGAAGTGCAAGATTACGAAGTGAAAAAAGAGGGAAATTTTGCCAAGTTTTAGGAAAAAACTCTGGATTTTGATTGGATCCTTTGTCGTTTTACTGTTGCTCGTGGGAGCCTTCGCACTAAAAAATATCCAAAGCCCGAGGCTCGATTACAAAACGTACCAGACACTGCTGCAAAACGGCATGATCGATCGTGCTAGAATCACGGATGGCATGGTCTATTTGCAAAGTGGTTCTAAAGAGTTCGTAATCCCAAAAGAGCTCATCGATGTGCAAGAGCTCTACAAAAGCGTGCCGGTGAGCGTAGTGTCCGACATATCGCAAGATATGATAGATATGGGGATTTTGCTGGTTCTCATTTTCTTCGTGGGCTATCTACTCTACTACATGCGCCAGCAGCGAAAAGAGCCAATCCCTATCAAGCATCAAATCCAGATAGCCCCTATGGAGCAGGCAAACGATCTGAAATTTGAGATCACGCCCCAAGTGAGCGATGTGACTTTTGAGGATGTGGCGGGGATTGATGAGGTAAAAGAAGAGCTTGAAGAGATCATAGACTTTTTAAAAAATCCCCAAAAATATGTGGAGTTTGGCGTGCGCATGCCAAAAGGTGTCTTGCTAGTGGGGCCTCCGGGAGTGGGCAAGACTCTCATTGCCAAGGCGGTGGCGGGAGAGGCTGGGGCACCCTTTTTCTATCAAAGTGGTAGTGCCTTTGTGCAGATCTATGTAGGCATGGGGGCAAAGAGGGTTAGAGAGCTTTTTGCAAAAGCCAAGGAAATGGCTCCAAGCATAATTTTTATCGATGAGATCGATGCGGTTGGCAAGGCAAGGGGAGGTATGCGCAACGATGAAAGGGAAGCCACCCTCAACCAGCTGCTCACTGAAATGGATGGTTTTGAAGGTTCACAAGGCGTGATTGTGATTGGGGCTACCAACAAGATAGAGGTGCTCGATGAAGCGCTGCTAAGACCTGGGCGCTTTGATAGGCGCATCTTTATTTCTCTGCCAAACAAAGAGGAGCGTAAGAAAATACTTGAAATTTACTTGCAAAAGATCCCTCACAGCGTGGAAGTAGATAGATTGGCGCAGATGAGCGTGGGCTTTAGCGGGGCGGCGCTTGCAAGTCTTGTTAACGAAGCAGCATTGGCTGCTTTGAGAAAAGGCAAGAAGAAAGTAGAATTAGAGGATTTTGAAGAGGTAAAAGATAAAGTGCTTTTTGGAAAGAAGAAGATTCTCGTCTTTAGCGAAAGGGAAAAGGAGATTCAAAGCATCTATCAAGCCGCTAAAGCGCTGGTGTCTTATTGGTATGGGATAGATTTCGAGAAGATCTCTTTGATTGGCACGAGGCTCAAGGAGGTGGACAAGGAGATAGTATCTCGCAGCGACTACCTTGCTAAAATCAAAGTCTATCTAGCTGGCTACGTGGCGCTGGATCTCTTCTTTGGCGAGAAGTTTTCCAATGCCGCTGCCGATTTACACTTTGCCAAGGAGCTAGCTGAAGAGATGGTGCATCGCTATGGGATGGGGGAGAGCTTGTTTGCTCAAAGTAGCGATGTGGTGCATATCTTGCAAGAAGCGCAGGATGAGCTGAAAAAATATCTCACATCCCATCAGCAGTTATTGCAAAAAATAGCTACATGTCTGCGCCAAAAAGAGTCCATTACCAAAGAGGATATCCAAGGTTTGCAAGATGCGCTACTTTAGTGGATTTGGCTTGCAGATGGATAGAATCTTTTTCAAAGAGATTCTTGATAATGGCGATTTTACTATCGCAGGATTTAGCTACGGGGCGCAAAAGGCGATGCAAGAGGCTTTGAGACTGATCAAAAACAACCAAAGAGTCCAAAAGCTCCAACTTATCTCTCCCGCATTTTTTCAGCATCTGGAAAAAGAGCAAACCTACAAAGAGATCAGAGCTTTTACTAAAAATCAAGATCTCTACCTCAAGTTTTTTTACAAAAAGATCTGCTATCCTGCAAAAGTAGATCTGCAAAAGTTTAAAAAAACGCCAACTTTGGGTGAGCTCAAAGAGCTTTTGCTCTATAGATGGAAGCAGGAGGAGTTAAAGCTTTTGCAAGATAGAGGTGTGATCATTGAGGTCTATCTTGGAAAGCAGGATAAGATAATCGATACTGAAAAAGTCAAAGAGTTTTTCCAAAACTATGCGATGATTTATAGTTTCAAAAATGCAGGGCATCTATTAAAGGAGTAGCATGGATAAGGTAAAAATTGGTGTCGTTACCGCAAGTGATAGAGCAAGTGCGGGGATTTATGAGGATATTAGCGGCAAAGCGATAATGGATACGATGAAGGAGTACCTCAAAAACGAGTTTGAAATAGTTTATCGCTGTATCCCCGATGATCAAAAAGAGATAGAAAAAGCTTTGATTGAGCTTTGTGATGAGGAGGGGTGCGCTTTGGTGGTGACGACGGGAGGCACAGGACCCGCTCCAAGAGACGTAACGCCAGAGGCCACAGAAGCAGTGTGCGAAAAGATGCTACCAGGTTTTGGTGAGCAGATGAGGGCTGTGAGCTTACAGTATGTGCCTACGGCCATACTTTCGCGTCAGAGCGCAGGGATTCGCGGCAAAAGCCTCATTATCAATCTACCAGGCAAGCCAAAAAGCATCAGGGAGTGTTTAGATGCGGTCTTTCCTGCGGTGCCATACTGCATCGACCTTATCGGTGGTCCCTATATTGAGACCAACGAAGATGTGATCAAAGCCTTTCGCCCAAAGAGTAAATGATGGATATTACAAAAGCGTATGAGGAGTGCATGCACAAACTCCTAGTCGCATTAGAAAAGGAGTTTATGGAGGTTTTGGCCAATCCCAAACTTGATAAAAAAGCGAAGAATCTGCGTACCAAACCGCTTGTCACAAAGAAGCAAATTTTACTTAATACGTTGGATGCTTTGAGACTCGTAGATAGGAGCGGCAATGAAGAAAAATAAACATCTAAGACTCATTCCCATGTATCTACTGGCAATCTTTTTGGTAGCTTCAATACTCTTTATCTTCATTGCCCCCATCTATATGGTCAACAAAGTCCAAAGCGACGCCAAAAAGCCAAAGAGCGAGCGAGAGCTCATCTACAGGCATTAATCTTTCTCTTGGCACTCTTTGCAGATGCCATACATATTCATCTGGTGGGTGATGAGCTTAAAACCGTGCTTCTTGGCGATCTCTTCTTGCAGCCTCTCTAGATCTTCGTTGAAAAATTCGATTATTTTACCACACTGTAGGCAAATCATGTGATCGTGATGTTCGCCGCGGTTAAGCTCATACTTTTTGCCCTCGCTCCCAAAGGAGATGGAGCTTACCATATCCTCTTTTTCCAAAAATGCAAGGGTTCTGTAAATCGTGGCAAGTCCGATGGTGCTGTTTATCTTTTTGACCTCTTGGTAGATCTCTTCAGGGGTCAGATGCTTTTTAGCATGGAAGAGTACTGTGAGGATCTGCTCTCTTTGGGTGGAGTGCTTGAGCCCTCTTTTTTTTACGAGGCTTTTTAGCTCATCCAGATAGAGTTCGAGCTCTTTATCCATCTTAACACTCATGCAGTGGATTTGCCTCTAAAGTCTCTTCTGGAATTTCCGATCCATCGGCGCACTTGCCGTATGTGCCATTTTTGATCTTTGTAAGCGCTTTTTTGATGGCCTTTTTTTCTTGCAATAGTCTTTGCAAAAGGGCTTTGTTGCTATCGTTGATAGTCTTAAGTTCCGCCAAGTCTTCTATATCGTCTATATTTTCATATGTCGCTATCTCTTCTAGTTCGTTGAGTAGCATCGCAATATCGCTCTCCACTTTAGCTAATCTCTCTTTAAGTATCTTTTCAAATTTTTGTGTATCGATCATATGCTCCCCTTCAACCAATTTGTTCAATTATAACGAAATATGGAATATAATTTTTTAAAAAAGGAAAACAGATGTATCTTTTTAGCCGTAAGTACGTCTTGGCGGGGCATCCCGATAAGTGTGCAGACACCATAGCAGATAAAATTGTAGATGAGCTGTTGTGAATCGATCCAAACGCGCGTGTGGCGACAGAGGTCTTTTTTGCGGATATCAACGTGATAGGTGAAGAGGTACGCGTCAACTAAAAGATAGACAAAGATTTCTACATCCAGTGCGCAAAAGAAGCCCTCAAGGCTATCGATTATCCTGAAAGCGGCTTTAGCCCGGAGCAGACGCTCTATCCCGACAGGCTTAACTATGAAGTCTAGTCCATTCTCAATCTTGCGAGATTGCCAGGGAGTGGACAAATCTGGCGAGCTTGGAGCAGGGGATGAGGGGATGATAGGCTATGCCATAAACGAGAGAGAGGACTACATGTCCATGCCATTATGATGGCAAAAGAACTTCGAGATATTCTCTATACCAACGCGAAAAACAACCCCAATAAGTATGGTGCGGATATAAAAACCAAATGTGGTAGGAAGGGCTAGGCCGTTGCATCTAAGTGTCTACGCCTTTGAGAGCGGCTGGATGAATTGGAGTGGTTTCAAAGCTTATGTTAGTGCCTCTTTGGATGCGATTATGGCTCCAAGTCCAAGGAGCGAATCTAGAGGCTTCGCTGCCTCATTGACAGACTTGATGCCATCTTCTAGCAAAATTACCCAGTATCCTAGATGTAGCCCGCCTAAGGCTGTGTGTTTGACGCAGTAATCACCCGCCACCCCACAGACAAAAAGCCTCTTAACTCCTCTTTCTTGTAGGAGTGCATGCAGCTGCGTGCCTTGGAAGCCAGAATATGCGTCGAAATCTTTTGAAGTACCTTTGGAGATGATGAATCTGTTATCTTTTGGGATGGTTAGACCTCCTGCAAATTGGGCGCCTTGGGTGCCTGCTACGCAGTGTTCAGGCCAGATGCCACCGTTTTTTTCGAAGGAGACGTGATCCTTTGGGTGCCAGTCTCTCGTGAAAAATATGGGTAACTCTTTTGCGACGAAGAGATCGATATAGTGGTTAATGGTTGGGATGATGGTATCGGCATTTTTGACAGGCAGAGCCCCTCCTGGCAGAAAATCTTTTTGCATATCCACCACAACAAGGGCATCGAGTTCGTACAATGCTATTTTCATCCTTCGCTCCTTTGTTATAATAAGGCTATTGTAGCATAGGAGTGAAGATGAGCGGATGGTTTGTGTGCGATCGAGACTACCCTTTGTTGACGGATCTCTATCAACTGACGATGGCAAATATCTATTTCCAAAAAAACCTCAACGACATGGCTGCTTTCGACTTTTTTGTCCGTCCCAATCCAAAGCGAGGCTACTATGTGATGGCTGGCGTGGCGGAATTGGTCGATTTGCTCGAAAATTTCCGTTTTGATGAAGAGGAACTAGCCTTTTTGCAAAGCCTTGGCAAGTTCAGTGAGGAGTTTTTGGAGTATCTGCGCCTTTTTCGTTTTGGAGGAGAAGTGTGGGCGATAAAGGAAGGTGAGATTTTTTTCGCCAACGAACCGGTAGTAAGCGTGCGAGCCTCTTTGATAGAGGCGCAAATCATCGAGACGCTGTTAATCAATATCTTGCAACTTCCTATACTGGTGGCTACCAAAGCCGCGCGATGCTTTAGCGTAGCAAGAGGTACCTCGCTTGTAGATTTTGGCCTTAGAAGAGCGCAGGGCAAAGATGCTGGGATGCAAGCAGCGAGAAGCTCCTATCTAGCAGGCTTTTTGGGCACTTCTAATGTGCTTGCGGCCAAGGAGTTTGGCATTCCCGCTTTTGGCACGATGGCGCACTCTTTTGTGCAGGTGCACACAGACGAGAGAGAAGCATTCGCAGACTTTATTGATATCTATCCAGAAAACGCTATCCTTCTGGTGGATACCTATGATACTATCGAAGGAGTCAAGAGGGCTATCGAAGCGGTGAAGGGAGAAGGGCTAAAAAAATTCAAAGGTATTAGGATCGATAGTGGCGATTTGCTGAGTCTGAGTAAAAAAGCTAGAGAGATGTTAGACGTTGCCGGATTCACGGATGCCATGATTATAGCCAGTGGAGGGATAGATGAGTACGAGATAGAGAAGCTTTTGCAAGAGGATGCGCCAATCGATGCATGGGGCGTGGGCACCAAGCTGGTCACATCCGCCGATATGCCCTATCTCGATTGCGCTTACAAGCTCGTGGAGTATGCCAACGAGCCAAAAATGAAGTTTAGCCCCCACAAAGTTACGTTGCCGGGGCGCAAGCAGGTGTTTCGGTGGTATAAGGAGGAGAAGATAGAGGATATAGTGGATCTTTTCGATGCCTCCTACACTGATGCCAAGCCGCTGCTACAGCTAGTAATGCAAGAGGGCAAAGCCGTTGGGGAGCTTCCATCGCTGCAAGAGAGTCGAGAATATTTTATGCAAAACTTCCAAAAGCTGCCTGAGAACGTGAAAGATATCCACAACCCTACAACCTATGAGCCCACGATTTCTCCAAATATTCAGAATCTCATAAAAAGGCTCAAGAGTTCATAATCTTTTTGAGCTCTTCCCCGTCGATATACTCCTTTTTGATGAGCTCTTGCGCCACTTTCTCTATTTTGTCCCAATATGTCTCCACCAGCTCCTGGGCTCTTTTGGTGGCTTTGTCGATCCAATAGGCAATGCGCTCTTCTACGAGATTTTTAAAAAACTCTTTGTTGACGTTTTGATTGAGGGTATCGACATGGATATAGCCAACCTTCTCGTCCATCCCAAAGACCGCTACGAGATTGTACGCCTCCCATGTAGCTTGCTCTAGATCTTGCGCAGCGCCGGTGTCCTCTCCCTCATCGGGAAAGCGCTTCTTCTTGGCTATGCGCCCGGCAAGCGCGACGCAGATATCGCTAAAAAGCTCTTCTTTGGAGATGTTGGTGATGAATTCGTCGCTATACGAAACGAATCCCAAGGCCTCTGCTCTTGGCGTGATGGTGACTTGCTCGATTTTGATATCTGGCAATAAAATGTAGCTTAGCACCGCATGCCCAGCTTCGTGGTAAGCAGTCTTTTTGAGATCCTCTTCGATGTTGCGAATGCGCTTTTTGTCCACCTTTTGGCCATACTTTATGTTGTTTATCTGTTCAATCAAGATCTCCTCGGTCAGGCGCGGCAGATTTTTCCTCATTACATATAGGGCTGCCTCTTTGGCAACGCGCTGCATTTCGTAGCCACTCAGTCCCGACATGTAGCGTGCCACTTTATCGATATCGATTTTTTCATGAGGCATCTGCAGGATCTTTTTGATGAAAAATTTGCGTGCTTGCATATCAAGCTCAGGTACCTCTATCAAAATGTCGATCCTCTCGCTGGATAGGAGGTTTTTGTCGATATGGTCTTTGTTGATGGCGGTAATGAGCACGAATATGCGATCCTCGTTTTGCAACGCATCTATCTCATCAATGAGCGCGTCGTAGGCGATTGGCGCTTGCGGGGTGTTATCGAGCCCATCAACAAGCACGATCGCTTCATTCAATTCCTTCGCTTTGTTGAAGGCCAAATGAATCAGATTGGGGGCAAAAAGATCGGTGCCACTGAGCAGCACAAAAGGCATGTTGGCCTCTTTGGCGAAAGCGTAGGCCAGCAGCGTTTTGCCCACGCCTTTGGGACCATAGAGCAGCATCCCTTTTGGCATATTGACGGAGAACTTTTTTACGAGTTCTGGATTTTTGATGATTTTGATGATCTCTTTTAGGCTATTTTTTACTAATTTTTGCCCCGCCACGTCGTCAAAGGAGATAGTAGAATACCCGCTTATAGGTTTTTCAGTAGCAGACACATAGTGAGGCAGTTTTTTGACGGATATGCCAACTAGCTGTATATGCAAAGTCTCTTTGTTTTGGATCTCTTTCCACTGCAGCACCACGGTTTCGTTCTTTTTGATGAGGTTGTGCAAGAACTCTTTGTCGATCTTTTTTAAAAAATCCTTCGCTACGAGCTCAAAAACTATTTTTTTGATAGGGCTTTTGGTTTTGGCATAGGCTTTGGCGATGATGTCGATGAGGAGATCTGGAATCTTTTTGCTCACTCTTCTGGCATTGATATAGGGAGCAAAGGAGAGGACAATGGGCTTGAGGATCGCTTTTTCTTTGATTTTGATGGCGATTTGGAGTTTCTTCTCTAAGGTTTGGATGCTGTTTTGCAGCTGCAAATCGGCGATTTTGACGATGGCGTTGAAGCTTAGATGACGAAAGATGATGATATAGTTTTGCACCATCGTGGAGAGCAGCTCCGCATCGATAGCGCTCTCGACGATGTCGTAGATGATTTTTTTCTCTTTTGCTACGTATTCTATGAGTTTGGCTTGGGCTTTGAGGGGATCTTGAAAGTAGAATTTCCAGAACTCCTCTTTTTTCAAAAGATTCGATCCTGCGGTAGTGGTGAAGATGAAGAGCGTGTTTTTGATGCCGGGGGCCTCTTTGAGAAAGCTAAGGATTGCCAGCTGGATGATGTTGTCGGCCTTTTCTATATCTTTGAAGACCACGATAGAATTTGGGTTCTCTTTGACGAACTTAGTGAGCTCGCCCTTTGGACCAAGAAGCCTCTTTTGATCGTTTGGATCGGTAAACTGCGCCATGTCGAAGACCCTGATGGCTTCGTAATCTGGGTTGAAGCGAGCCAGCAATTGGGCTAGGTAGAGTTTGCCGCAGTTGTGTGGACCCAAAAATGTGATGATGGCTTTGTAGTTTTGTGGTGCGCTTTGCAGTTCGATATGGATGAGCGCTTTGATGAGCTCCTTGACGGCTCTATTTTGGCCAAAGAAACTTTGCAGCAGTTTCTTTTCGAGCTCTTCAAATTTTGTAAAAATAGATTGAGATTGCATGGAAGTTTTCCTATTCAATTGCTTTTGCGATTATTATAGTAAAATATAGCCAAGAAATTTGTGAGGATGAAGATGAAAAAAGCCCTCTTGTTGATGCCTTTGATGCTTTTTGCAAAAGTGCACACTGTAAAAGTAGAGCCTTTCATGATCTATCACTATAAAGCTGCTGCCAGTGGGCAAGTGCTTTGGAGCAAGATAGAAAAAGAGGCTAAAAGCGTAAAAGATGAGCAGCTGTTAAAGATTGATGATGCGATTGATCGGGTAAATCTAAAGAGTTTGCAAAAAAAGGCAAAAATTTTGCAGCGTCTCATAGCAATAGCCAAAGAGAACCTGCAAAATGCGAAAGAGACGTATGAGATAAAATGGCAAAATTACCGAAGCATCAAAGAACTCAAAACCAAATCGCGCTTTGAAAAAAATCTGCGCCACTCCGAAGCTCTGCTGGCCAAACAATCCTTCTTGGGAGCAAAAGAGAAGCTGCAAAACCTGCTTATGCAAAAGAGTGATATAGATGTACAGATAAAAAAACTACAAGATCTTATCCAGAAGAAAAACCCAAAATTTAGTGGCTATGTCTATAAAATCTATCCAGCCAAGGGCGATTTTGTGAGTATTGGTGCACCATTGGTGGATATAGCGGATATTAGTAGAGCAAAAATCGTACTCTATTTGACTCCTGAAGAGATGGAGAATATTAATAAAAAGCGACTCTTCATCGATGGAAAGCCGCGTAAACTGCAGTTTTATAAACTATACAAAATCACAGATAGCGACTATCTTACCCAATACAAGGCGGAGATTATTCTGCCAGCACCCAAAATCTTTGGAAAATTTATCAAGGTGGAGATAAAATGAAAAAAACAGCATGTCCATTGGATTGTTATGATGCGTGTAGCGTGGTATATGATGGCAAAAGCCTCAAAGGTGACAAGGAACACCCTTTTACGAGAGGGCATCTATGCTACAAACTTAATCACTATTTTGACTACGAGCAGCTAAAGAGTGCCAAATATCAAGGTCAAGAGATTAGTTTTGAGGAAGCTTTAGACATTTTGGAAGAGAAGATAAAAGAGTCCAAAGAGATCCTATTCTTTCGCGGCAGCGGTAACGTGGGCAAGATGCAAGCGGTAAGTGAGCTTTTCTTTGCTGCTATTGGTGCTACTCTAACAAGTGGGAGTCTTTGCGATGCGGCGGGGCAGCTTGGTATTGAAAAGGGTAGAGGAAAAAATCTAATACTACCAATTGAGCAGATTGCAAAGAGTGAACTAGTAATTGTGTGGGGGCGCAATGTTGGCTACACCAATCATCATCTTTTGCCTTTTTTAGAGGGTAAAACTTTAGTAGTAATCGATCCTGTCAAAACAAACCTAGCCAAAAACGCCGCAATGCATTTGCAGATTACTCCAAGAAGCGATCTAGAGCTAGCCTGCATGCTAGCGCGCTTTGTTTACATGCAAAACAGAGAAGATGAGAGTTTTATAGAGGAGTATACTGAAGATTACGATTTTTATGCAGATTTTATCAAAAGCTATAGAATGGTTCCAACCACTGAGAAGATTGGGGTGGATCTATTGGATATTGCCACATTGGCAGAGCTGATGATGGATATGAAGACGGTGATTTTGGTGGGCAACGGGGTGCAAAAGTATAGCCACGGGGCGGAAGTGCTAAGGGCAATTGATAGCTTGGCTGCGATGCTGGGACTTTTTGGCAAAGAGGGTTGTGGGGTGAGCTTTCTTGGCGACA
Organism: Nitratiruptor sp.; assembly: GCA_015494535.1. GTDB lineage: Bacteria > Campylobacterota > Campylobacteria > Campylobacterales > Nitratiruptoraceae > Nitratiruptor. The sequence continues at coordinate 18,615 of WGBC01000085.1, forward strand.
CTTCGCTATCTCTTGAGGATCCGTTCAAAGTGGAGGCAAAGAGGGTGCCAAAGCCTTTGGTAGATTTTGGAGAGTATGATTTGTGTTTCATCCAAGCCAGCAACCCGGCTGTCACGATGCCACGAAGTGCTAAGGTGATAGAGGGGCTAAAGAAGAGCTTTACGGTGGTTTTTGGGCTCTATGATGACGAGACGGCGCAGCTAGCCGATTTGGTGATTCCAGCCAAGAACTTCTTGCAAAAAAATGATATTCGCTTTAGCTATGGTCATGAGTTCGTGGAGCTTATGCCAAAACTAGAGGATAACGACAAAGCTTTGAGCGAGTATGAGTTTACCAAGATGATGATGGATCGTTTCGGTTTGGATGGAATAAAAAGCGAAGAGGAGTATATCCAGCACTTTACAAAGCAGCTTAAAAAAAGAGGGGATTACTATTTGCTTCCGAGCTTCGAGGAGAAACCTTACAGCGAGGGCTTCGAAGAGCCTTTTTGCTTTATCGACGAAGTGGAGGACGAGTTCGATGCTTTGCAAGATGGATATTTTCTTTTGACACCAAAAGCCAAAAACGCCATCAATTCGCAGTTCAAAAGGGATGAATTTCTGTATGTGCCGCTAAGTAGCGGGTTGCACGATGGGGATAGAGTAGTGGTATCTAATGAATATGGGCAGGTCGAGATGGAAGTTAGGCTACTTGCAGAGCTTAGAGATGATTGTGTTTTAGCTTATAGCGGATCTAAAATTAATTTCGTGACTCCTGATAAAAGTGATAATTGGGAAGAGAATGCCGTTTTTCAGGAAGTGAAAGTTATTATAAGGAAAGCGTAATGGATCTAAAAGAGTTGGATTTGGAGTACGTACTGCATACCTATGCAAGAAATTATGTCAATTTCAAATATGGCAAAAATGCAAGGCTTTATGATGAAGAGGGTAGAGAGTATATCGATTTTACAAGCGGTATCGGGGTTGTGAGCGTAGGGCATGGCAACGAGAGACTCTCTCATGCCATTTGCGATCAAGCTAAAAACATCATTCATATATCCAATCTCTATCTTATCGAGCCGCAAACCCTGCTTGCCAAGCGTTTGGTGGAGCTTAGTGGTTATGATATGCGCCTTTTCTTTGCCAATAGCGGTGCGGAGGCGAACGAGGGGGCAATTAAGATTGCCAGAAAATATGGGGAAGAGGATGGAGAGGTGAAAAGATACAAAATTATCACCCTCAAACACTCCTTTCATGGGCGTACCATTACCGCGCTCAAAGCCACTGGCCAAGAGGCGATGCACACCTATTTTGGCCCATTTCCCGATGGCTTTGTGTATGCCGAGAGCATTGATGAAATCGAAAAGCTCATAGACGATCATACCGTGGGAGTGATGATTGAGCTCATTCAAGGAGAGGGTGGCATCGAGCCGCAAGATAAAAAGGCCGTGCAAAATTTGGCAAAGATACTAAAAGAAAGAGACATTTTGCTCATCGTGGATGAGGTGCAAACGGGGATCTATCGCACGGGCGAGCTTTTGGCCAGCAACCTTTATGAAATCGAGCCAGATATCGTCACGTTGGCAAAAGGCCTTGGTGGTGGCGTGCCAATTGGAGCAATTATGACTAGGCTCAAAGATATTTTTTCTCCAGGCGATCACGGCAGCACCTTTGGGGGAAACTATCTCAGCACAAGAGCAGCTCTTGAAGTGTTGGCAATTTTGGATGAGGATTTTCAAACTGGCGCACTGCAAGATCGCATTGATGCATTTAGTAAAGCTTTACAAGCTGTAGCTAAAGATTTTCCAGATCTTTTTAGTAAAGAGGTGGGTATTGGGCTTATGCGTGGACTTAGAGCAAAAAGTGCCGATTTGCAATCACAAATCATAACCAAAGCCTTTGAGCATGGGGTATTGGTGCTTAAAGCTGGGCGCAATACGGTGCGATTCCTGCCGCCTCTAACCATTACGCAAGAAGAGATTGATGCAGGATTTGCAAGACTAAGAGCGGCACTCAAGGAGATAGAGGCTTGAGGATTTCACTACTCTTTTTGCCTGTGATGCTGCTAGCTAATTCGCTGTTAAATTCCCTAAAACAAGAGGAGCTATCTTTAGAAAAAAAGGCAGCAATTAATCAAGCAAAGCAACTAAGAGATAGCTGGATAATGCCAATAAGACTCAGCTATCTTTATCAAAAGGGCAACCAATTTCCAAATCAAGAGCTCAAAAATTTCAGCGTCACAATTGATCAGCCAATCTTTAAAAGTGGAGGCATTTGGGCAGCTATAAAGTATGCGAACGCTAAGAAGATAGCCTCTTTGTATGGAGTGGAGCTTAAAAGAAATCAGCTAATAGCCTTAGTTATTGAGTTAGTCTATAAGCGCAAGCGCTTAATCTTGCAAGAACAGAAACAAAAGCTTCTCATAAAAAACGCCCAAATCAACGTAGAAGTCAAGAAAGATGCCTATTTGCACGGACTGCTTGATAGTACCTTTTTGGACAACGCCATTTTGCAAAAAAACAGCGCCGAGCTTGCTTTGTTGGATCTCAAGCAGCAGCGAGTAAGTCTTCAAAAAAATTTGCGAGATCTCAGCGATATAAATTTTGAAGTAAAGCTGCCCAGGTTTTCTTTGCGAAAAAGAGAGGATTTTTTGCAAAGAAACATCAATATCTTGCAGCAAAGAGAACAAAAAATGGCCGCCAAATACAACAGCTTCATGCAAGTGGCACGATATATGCCATCCCTGTCACTTATTGCGAACTACAACTATCAGTCCATGCGAGGCAGTCTCTATTTTCCAGATTACAACTACCAGGATAGCTACTATACTTATGGATTGCGTTTTAAATTTGATTTTTTGGATATAAATGCTTATAAAGTGATCGAAGCGGCAAAGATCGAGAAGCTGCAGGCTGCAAACAGGCTCTTGCAAACGAAACGCCAAGAGAACAACCTCTATCAAAAAATCCTCGATCAACTCCAAATTCTGGATAAGAAGATTGCACTCACCAAAGAGGACAAAGAGCTCTATCGCAATCTTCTCAAGCAAACCGAAGAACTCTATAAAGCTGGAGAGAAGACCAGATATGATGTGCAAACGCTGCAAAATTCGCTGCGTATGAAGGATATTGAGTTGCAAATATACGATATTGATAAACAGCTTTTGCTGCTAGAACTCTATAAAGAGATGCACGATGCGTTTTAGTGAGTTTTTCAACGAATGGCTCTATGGCAAAGGTGGCTACTATGCTTCTTTCAAGCAAATAGGAAAAGCTGGCGACTTTTTTACCGCGGTCTCCGTCTCTCCACTCTTTGGCGGGGCTATCGCCAACTATATCTATAGAAATATCCGATCAGGCCAACTGAGCCGTGATGCAAAGATAGTAGAAATCGGCGCGCACCAAGGCTATCTTCTAGCCGATATCGTACAGTTTCTCTATACGTTTGAACCAAAACTGATAGAGAGCCTCAGTTTTGCCATCGTCGAGCCCTTTGAGCATCTTCGAAAGGCGCAAAGAGACTATTTCGCCAAAAGTTTTGGGGATGCAATCAAGCTTGAGCACTACAAGTCACTCGATGAGATGCGAGCCAAAGAGGCTTTCGTGTTGGCAAACGAGATATTTGACGCTTTTGCTTGCGAGCTTTTCTACAAAGGCAAGATGGCCTATGTGAAAGATTTCGAGATCGTTTGGCAAGAAGCGGATGAGAAGGTTTTGGAAGTTACAAGGAAGTATGGCTTTGAAAAAGGGGAAGTTGCGGTAGGGTATGAGGAGTTTGCGGCCTCCATGGATAGAGCCTTCGATAAATGCGAGTTTGTCACTTTTGATTATGGTGAGGAGTATGCAAGGAATGAGTTTTCTTTACGAATCTACACCAAGCACCAAGTCTATCCATTTTTCGACGAAGAGGTGGATTTAAAAGAGCTTTTCAAAAAAAGCGATCTTACCTACGACGTGCATTTTGGTCATCTCATCGATGCGTTTGCAGCGAGCGGTATAAGCAAAAAAGCCTACAAAACCCAAGCGAGCGCACTCATCGACTTTGGAATAATGGAGCTTTTGGAAAAGATTTTGCAGACGAAAGGGTATGATCTCTATTGGCAGCAGATGCAAAAAATCAAAGTTCTCATAGCTCCCAATCAAATGGGAGAGCGATTTAAAATGGTAAGTTTTATCAAAGAATAATTTTTTGCTATAATGCTTCCAAAGGAGCTGGTATGAGAAAGATTATTTTAGCGATGCTGCTACTCTCATCATTGATGGCGGATAGTATCAATGGTTGGACGAAACTGCACGAGGCTATCTATAAAGGGGATCTCAAAAAAGTCAAAAAGCTCGTGGAAGCTGGCGCGGACATAGATAAATGCACGAAAGCTGGAATCACCCCCCTTATCATGGCCGTGAAGATGAGAAATTTGGAGATAGTTCGCTATTTGATAGAACATGGGGCGGATGTGGATGAGGAGGACAATAATGGCATGAGCCCCTTGCACTATGCGGTGGGACAAAGACGAGTCAAAATCGTCAAATTTCTACTTTCACACGATGCCGACATAAATGCCAAGAACCGTTACGGCATTACCCCTTTGCATCAAGCTGCTTATATGGGGGATGTAAAACTAATAGATTTGCTGCTCAAACTCGGAGCGGATGCGAATATTAAAAACAATTTAGGGATGAATCCTTGCCAGCTTGCTTACGCAAAACATAGATTTTTGGTGGCAAAATATCTCAGTAGCTTTACAAAAGGAGAGTGTGTTGTTGGTGACGATCAATGGGGAACGAAAAGAGATAGTGCCAAATAGTACCATCAAGGATATTTTGCGCCAAATCGGCATAGAAGAGAAGGTGATGGCGGTGGCCGTGAACATGCAGATAGTCAAAAAGGAGCAGTGGGACAGTTTTCGCCCAAAAGAGGGTGATAAGATCGAGTTTTTAGGATTTACCGGCGGGGGCTGATCGCATTATGACAGCCACGGCGATGGCATAATCTTTTTCGTGGGTGATGGAGAGGGCTTTTTGGGTGACGTCAAAGGCTCGCTCCTTTTCTTCACTTAGGCGAAAGTGTGGGGCGCCATCGATTTTGTAGATAGTGATGTCTTTGAAACTCAGTTGCTTGCCGATGCCAGTTTGCAGCGCTTTTGCGATGGCTTCTTTGGCTGCCCAGTAGCCGGCAATAGATTGGACCGACTTGGCTTCATTTATTTCGCTCTCATGTAAGAATCTTTGCAAAGCTTTCTGGCCAAATCTATCAATCATTGCTTGAATACGATCGATTCTTACCATGTCGATACCAATCATCGGCTACCTTTATGTTAAAATATCATCAAATTATAGCAAGGTTTGTGATGGAGAGGTTTCTTTACTTCTTGGGGTTGCCCGTTGTGCGGTTTTTTAGGATGCTTGAGAGCTTCGGTGCGTTCGTGATTTTTCAAGCAAAACTGCTGCCGCTTTTCTTCAAGCCTCCCTATCGCTTCAAAGAGACGCTACAGCAAATCGAAATAATTGGCGTTGGATCCTTTTTCGTCATAGCCTTGACTGCAATATTCACAGGACTCGTCGAAGCGATTCAGCTCTATCACGGCTTTCACAAGTTCGGTGCTGAGAGCTTCATGGGCTATACAATATTCGTCTCTATCTCCAAAGAGCTTGGCCCTGTTTTTGGGGCATTGATGCTGGTATCGCGCGCCATAAGTGCGATGACGGCAGAGCTTGGCACCATGCGAGTGACTGAGCAGATTGATGCTATTGATACTTTGGCGGTGGATAGCAAGAAGTACCTGCTCATTCCTCGTATCATCGCTTCGACCATTTCTACCCCGATTTTGGTGATAATCTTTGTCTTTTTGGGTAATATCGCTGCCTATCTCATCTCCACCTATGCCTTGGGTGTCAATCCCACGGAATACAAAAATACCATCACTACCTATTTGGAGTTTAGCGACATAGGCACGGGGCTTATTAAAGCAGCCGTGTTTGGGTATCTGATCAGCATCATAGGGACATATATCGGTTATTTTACGAGAGGAGGGGCGAGAGGCGTGGGACTTTCTACCACCAAAGCGGTGGTATACGCGGCGATGACAGTGTTTGCGGCAAACTACTTTCTATCTTCTTTGTTCCTGTTTCTTGACTGGTAGTCTCAGTCGCACTTTTCGATGCCAAGTTCATGCAGCAGCTCTTCGAAGAAGGGTCCCGCTTTTTTGTCGTAATCGTCATGAAACTCTATTACATATTCTCCGGTCTCTATTGTTTTTGGTTCTACGGTGATTTGTGGAGAGATATGGTGTTTGACGATTAAGTCGTTGACAAGATTGCATATCTTTTTTTTCTCATCGACACTCTCATAATCCAATTCCAAGCGAGCATAACGCTCTTCCATACTCACATGTGCTTTGCATTTATTTGCCATGTTCACTCCTTTACATCCACTCTACAATTTTCTCTACACTATCGACAATGTAGTTCTTGATTGGTTGCTTCTCTATAGGGTTGGAGGGGATTATCGCTTTGGTGAAGCCTTGCGAAGCTGCTTCTTTGAGCCTATTATCAAGCATGATAACGTCACGAATTTCACCAGTAAGCCCCACTTCCCCCAAAAAAATGGTCTCTTCGCTGATAGCGCGATTGCGAAAACTGCTAAGAATCGCTGCTATTATAGCAAGATCTGCTGCCGTTTCGCTAATTTTAATGCCGCCAGCGATATTTATAAAGACATCGTATTGGTTGAAGGGAAGCTCTAGTTTTTTCTCTAAAAGCGCCAAAAGCATCGTGAGCCTGTTGGCATCAAAGCCCGTGGCGCTCCTTTTTGGCGTGGGATAGCCAGATTCTGCTACGAGCGCTTGCACCTCCAAAATCAAAGGCCTGCTTCCCTCCATCACCACCGTTGCGGCTGAGCCAACAGTAGCGCTCTTTCTATGGAAAAACCTTTTGGCGATATTTTTGGCACTCACCAGCCCCTCTTTCGTCATCTCAAAAATCCCAATTTCACTAATGCTGCCAAATCTATTTTTGAAGCTTCTTAGAATCCTTAACTCTTTTGCGCCATCTCCTTCGAAATAGAGGACGGTATCCACCATGTGCTCAAGCACTCTCGGCCCTGCAATGGATCCCTCTTTCGTGATGTGACCGATGATGAAGATGGGAAGTCTTTTTTCTTTGGCTACGCGCATAAGCTCGAAGGTTACGGCTCTCACTTGCGAGACGCTGCCAGGGGCAGAGGTTATCTCTTGGGAGTAGATGGTCTGGATAGAATCGATGACCAGCAGATCGAAATGCTCTTTACTAATTGCTGCCAAGATATTTTCCAAGACTAGCTCGCTCATCAAAAAGAGGTTTGGATGGTTTGCGCAAATCCTATTGGCTCGCATCTTGATTTGCGAGGTAGACTCTTCCGCACTTACATAAAGAACCCTTTTTCCATCCTGTGCCAGATTGGCGCACACCTTCAAAAGCAGCGTCGATTTGCCAACGCCAGGACTTCCACCTACCAAAATGAGCGAGCCATGCACTATTCCTCCACCCAGGACCAAATCGAGCTCCTCCATGTGGGTAGGTAGGCGTTCAACCCTCTCTTCGCTCACTTCAGTGATAGGGACGATGGTGGCATTAGGTTGTGCGTTGGAGCTAGTTTTGAGGATTTGGATCTCTTTTTCGCTAAGCTCAATAAAGCTGTCCCAAGCCCCACAATTGACGCATTTGCCCATCCATTTGCTGCTTTTGTAGCCGCAGGCTTGGCACTCAAAGAGAGTTTTTTTCTTTGCCATCACTCCCCATTTAGTTGGATTTGTAGAATTTGAAGCAACTTTTTGCTAAAAAAGATATCGAAAACATATCTCCAAACGATTATTGTCAACACCATAAGCAGGATGTAGAGGATAGCTATCCATAGGTGCTCCTCTAGTACGAATCGCTCCTGACGAAAACGCACGTACAAAAACCCCACGTAGAAAAATATGATAACGGCAATACCAGCCCAAAAGAGCAGATCAAAATTATTCAAAGATCGCATCCAAAATTGTATCTACGTACTCGTTGGGGTTAAATTCAGCGAGATCTTCCACTCCTTCGCCCGTGCCAACGTAGAGAATCGGCAGTTTCAATTCGTGCGAGATGCTTAGCAGCGATCCGCCCTTTGCCGTGCCGTCGAGCTTGGTGACGATAATGCCATCTACGCCTACCATCTCGTTGAATACTTTCGCTTGGTTGATACTTGAACTTCCCTGCGTGCCATCAAGAACCAAGAGTTTTCTATGTGGTGCGCCCTCCATGGCTTTGTTGCAGACTCTTACAATCTTTTTGAGCTCTTCTGCCAAGTTGCTCTGGGTATGGAGCCTGCCGGCGGTATCGATGATGGCGTGATCGAACTCTTTAGCTTTTGCTTTGGCAATGGTATCATAAGCAACGGCTGAAGGATCGTGTCCTTGTTTGGTGGCGACTATTGGGATTTCGAGTCTCTGTGCCCAGCGCGTAAGCTGTTCGATAGCGGCAGCTCTAAACGTATCGCCAGCGCCCAATATAACGCTCTCGCCTCGCTGTTTGTAAAGGTAGGCGAGTTTTGCGATGGTGGTGGTTTTGCCTGCACCATTGACGCCGATAATGAGCTCAACGAACGGCTTGGCGTTGATCTTGGGTAGCTGGGGCGTAGAAAAGAGAAAGAGCAGTTCGTTTTTGAGCGAGACCCTATTGACTTTGGCTGGGAGCGAAGCCAGGATCTTTTCTATCAGATCATACTCCACGTCAGCTTCGATGAGCAGCTCTTCAATCTCCTCTTTGGTAGCCTCTTTTTTCTTCTTCTCTACGTTCTCTTCGATATTTTCTACGGTTTTTTTGAGCGCTTTTTTGATAAATCCAAACATCTACTCTTCCTTTAATGCCTTTATGTCCGCTTGCAAAATCGCCAATGGCACCGCACCGAGATAATGCCTAAAATAGCTGTTTTTGTGCAATACTACGATGGCTGGCACCGGCATGCTTGCCGGGGCTTTGATAAATCTATATATTTTTTCTGCCACAATGCTATTTGTTTTATAGCTAGTTGCGACAAAAAAGTCAATACCATAGCGTTGGAGGAAATCTTGCACATCTTGAGGCTCATTGAGTAGAATTCCGACAATCTCTACATCCTCGAATTTTTTCTTGAGTGCTTTGAGCTCAGGAATTTGAGCCTTGCAAGAGGGACACCAAGAGGTGAAGAAGAAGAGAATAGTAATATCTTTTGCAGGCTCAAGGGTGATTCTGTTTTGTTCAATCTTAATGGTGATTTTCGTAGTATTAATATCTTCTAATATGAATTTATTTTCAGGCTTTTTGATAGATGAACTCGATTGTTCTTGAACTGGCTTGGGAGAGGTTCTTTTTTGCTCTTTTTCGCAACCGCTTAATGCCAAGAGGAGAAGTATGATCATAAAAGAGGCTACACTTTTCAAAAGGCGTTCCTTTGTAGTAATATATGAAGCTATTATATTCAATAGAGGCTTAATATGAGTTTTGACAAAGATTTCTTCAGGCAAAAGTGCAAAGAGCGCCTATTTCATGTACGAGCCAAGCGCGTAAGAGAGAGAAAGATAGAAGAGAAGGTCATGCGGATTTTGAGGCTTGTAAAAGCAAAAAGTATCCTAAGTTATGTGGCGATGGGGCATGAACCGCGGCTGCGGGAAGTTTTTGCCCAAAGGGGTCATCAAAATATATTTGTGCCGTTTATGCAAGCTGCAAGCTTTAAAATGGTAAAATTTAGATTGCCTTTAAAGAAGAAAAAATTTTCGATATACGAGCCTTTAAACTCCTTTTTTTCGACGAAAATTGATGTAGCTATCATTCCCGTTATCGGGGTAGACGGGGATTTTAGAAGAGTTGGATTTGGCAAAGGAATGTATGATAGGTTTTTTGCGAAACTACCATACAGACCGTTGATACTATTTATCCAGATAGAAAAGTGTTTTACGAAAAAATTCGTTACCGATCGTTTCGATGTACAAGGTGACATACTAATTACCCCGAAAGAAATAATTATTAGAGGGGATAGTGATGTGGGTAGAGCTATTGGTAGGAAGCTCTGCGGCGATCATAAGTGGCGCTGCAGGCTATTTCATGGCAAAAAAACTAGAAAAAGAGAAGTTCAAAATCTATGAGGAGCAAGCCAAGGCAAAAGCCAAGGCGATAGAGCATGAAGCGCAAATCGTGCTTAAAAACGCGCAGGTCAAAGCCAAAGAGGCAGAGCTTGCCGCAAAGAAGCATTATGAAGAGAAACTAGAGGAGCTAAAAAAGGAGTATGAGCAACGCTTTAATGAGCTCATGGAAAAAGAGATGTCTTTGAAGCAGATGTTCAAAGACGAACTCAAGCATATAACTCTTGAAAAGCAAGAGATCAAAGAAGAAAAAGAGGAAGTAAACAGATTAAGAGAAGAGTATGAGCGCCTCAAAGAGGAGTATCAGCAAAAATACAACGAAGTGCTGGAAGCGCTGCAGACGCAAGCTGGTCTCACTGCGGAAGAGGCAAAAGCACTCGTATTGCAAAAGGTGGAAGAGGAGTCTCGAGCAGAAATTGCCAATATTGTGCGAAAGTATGAAGAGGAGGCCAAGAGGGAGGCCAAAAGAAAAGCCAACTACATCATCGCCCAAGCCACCACGCGCTTCGCTGGGGAGTTTGCGGCTGAACGCCTCATCAATACTGTAAGCATCCCGAGCGAAGATATAAAGGGACGTATTATTGGCAAAGAGGGGCGTAATATCAAAGCTTTGGAGATGCTGCTTGGCGTGGATATCATCATCGACGATACGCCAAATGCCATCGTGCTAAGCTCTTTCAACCTCTACCGCCGCGCCATCGCTACGAAAGTTATCGAGCTATTGGTAGAGGATGGGCGTATCCAGCCAGCACGTATTGAAGAGATATACGAAAAGGTCAAAGAGGAGTTTGATCAGCAGCTGTTGGAAGAGGGTGAAAATATCGTCATGGAGCTTGGGATCGGCCAGATACATCCAGAGCTTGTGAAGCTTATTGGCAGGCTTAAATTTAGAGCAAGCTATGGGCAAAACGCTCTAGGACACTCTTTAGAAGTGGCGCATCTTGCTGGTATCATGGCAGCTGAGATGGGTGGCGATGAGATATTGGCTAAGCGTGCCGGACTTTTGCACGATATTGGCAAAGCTTTGACCCATGAGTACTCTGGTAGCCACGTGGATCTTGGAGCAGATATCTGTAGGCGCTACAAAGAGCCTGACGAAGTGATCAACGCTATCTACGCACACCATGGCCATGAGGAGCCTAGAAGCATCGAGGCTGCGGCTGTGTGTACGGCAGATACTTTGAGCGCGGCTAGACCTGGGGCTAGAAGAGAAGTGTTGGAAGCATTTTTGAAGCGTGTACAAGCTATCGAAGAGATAGCCTTGGCCAAACCTGGCGTGAGAAAAGCCTATGCCATCAATGCGGGAAGAGAGGTGAGAGTCATCGTCAACGCGGAGCTCATCACAGATAACGAAGCTGTGCTTTTGGCCAAAGAGATAGCCAAAGATATCGAAGAGAGCGTGCAGTATCCAGGTGAAATCAAAGTCAACGTGATTCGAGAAAACAGGGCGGTAGAGTTTGCGAGATAGGAGAAATCTCCTACTCGTTATGAGGTGAGTCGTCGTAAGGATCCAGGTGAATGACGATGTACCACTCGCTTTTTGGATCGAGCTTTTTGATCTCCTCTTCAATTTTATCGGAGACCCTATGGGCGTCCATCAAAGAAATTTCAGGCGTAAAGACCACATGCACATCCACAAAGTTGGTATTGCCGCTTCTTCTGGTTTTGAGGTAGTGGTAGCCTGTTACTTCTGGTTGGCTGCTAATAATTTTTTTGATCCCTTCTACAATCTCTTCTTCAAGCGCTACATCCAATAGCATGAGCGTTCCCTCTTTGATGAGCTCGTACGCCTCTTTGATGATGTAGATGGCGATTGCTATACCAAAAATACCATCTATCCAGTGCCATCCCGTAAAGTAGATGATAGCCAGAGAAGCCAAAACAGCCGAGTTACTAAAGAGGTCTGTTTTGTAGTGCAGGGCATCAGATTTGATCACCATATTCTGCGTCTTTTTGTAGACATAGTTGAGAAAAAGCACGAGAGCACCTGTAAGGATGATTGAGATTACCATCACAAGCAAGGAGCTGCCAAGATATGTGATCTCTTTGTGCTCGATTATGTTGATGGCGCCTTTGTAGAAGATAAAGAGCCCGGAAATTGTAATGATAGTGCCCTCAATCACCGCTGCTAGGGCTTCTATTTTACCAAGACCATAGTTGAACTTTTCGCTTGGAGCCTTTTCGGCCTTGGAGATGGCGAAGTAGTTGAAGAGCGAGACCGCAATATCCAAAATAGAATCTATCGCACTTGCCAGCACCGCGGCGGATCCGCTCAAGATGCCCACCACTAGCTTGATAATCACCAAAATAGTGGCTACGATACTCGCTACGACCGTTGCACTCTTTTGTAAACTCATGGACTACCTTTGAAAATTTTGAGCAGATTGTAGCTCAATTTGGCTTAATATTACATCTAAATGTTTTTCTATAAGGGAGGTGTCTTTGATGAAATTATTAGGATCGAACCTGTCGCTTACGACTTTGAGGATGGCGACTGGGGCTTTGAAAATTTTTGCTGCTTGCACTATGGCTGCTGCTTCCATATCCGCCAAAGTTTTTGTTGGCTTGGTTTGAGGGAGGGGATAGGTGGTGCAGGCCATATTTGGTAAAGTTTCGCTTCTAAGCAGGTGGAAGACCCTGTTGCTGCAGCTTTCAATCACTTTGTGAATATGAAACAGCTCTCCCAACTCCATGCCCGCAGCATAGCCGATATTAAGAATTTTTTCGTTTTTAATCGTCAAAATATGGCTTGTGGCTACGGCTGCATTTATCATCCCAATACCACTGATGGTTAGTGCAATAATGCCGTTTTGATAGGTGCTAAAGGGTTTGTGGGTTGCAAGCTTGAGATCCAAAGCCTCAATGATTGGCAAAGCTTCAGTTTTCGTGGCACAGATGATATGCATGGCGCTTCTTTGCTATAATCATTGGGTAATTGTAACATAGCAGGAGCTTGTATGGATATCGAGGCTATCAAGAAAGAGCGCCAAAATTGGCTGCAGTGGAAAAATATCGCGCCTGTAAGAGAGAGATTGGAACTTTTGCCGCGTATTGATGCAAAAGTGAGCTTGGGCGACGTCGTTACCATCGAAGCGGATGTAGATGAAAAGACTAAAGAGTTTGTGAAAGAGTTAGCGTGGGCCATGCGTCCTTGGCGCAAGGGGCCATTTGAGGTGATGGGAACATTTATCGATAGTGAGTGGAGGAGTTTTATCAAATACAACCTTTTGCGCCCTTTTATGAATTTGAACGATAAGGATATAGCGGATGTTGGCTGCAACAATGGCTACTATATGTTTCGGATGCTAGAGTTCAAACCGCGCTCTATTACTGGCTTCGATCCATCACCACTTTTTCGCACACAGTTTGATTTTATTAACCATTTTATCGGATCTGATATCTTATACGAGCTTCTGGGTGTCGAGCATCTGCCATACTATCCCAAGAAATTTGATGTGATATTTTGCCTTGGAGTGCTCTATCACAGAAGCGATCCTATCGTGATGCTCAAATGGCTCAAAGCCGCGTTGAAAAAAGAGGGCGAGATCTTTTTGGATAGCTTCTATATTCCAGGAGATGAACCAATAGCTCTGTGTCCAGGCAAAACATACTCAAAAATTCCCAACGTCCATTTCGTACCGACGATTAAAGCGCTACAAAACTGGTGCGAGAAGGCAGGATTGGAGTTTGAACTTTTAAAAACTATGCAGACAACATCCGAGGAGCAGAGAAAAACGCCTTGGATATTGGGTGAGAGTCTGGAGGATTTTTTGGATCCAAATGACCCTACAAAGACCATCGAGGGCTACCCAGCACCAAGAAGAGTCTATGTGAGATTAAGGAGGATGCAGTGATAAAGGGAGTGCTACTGGATATTGGCGGAGTGCTGTATGAGGGTGAGAGCGTAATTGATGGAGCGATAGAGGCTTTGCGGGAGCTGAGAAAAAATTATAAAATTCGTTTTCTTTCAAATACAAGCAGGGTTTCACCCGATACCCTCTTTGAAAGACTGAAAAATATGGGCTTTGAATTGGAAAAGGAGGAGATCTTTACAGCTTTGAGCGCTGCAAAACTCTTTTTGCAAAAAAGAAAAAGCACAGCTTTTGTGATTGGCACAGGTGAAGCGAGGGAATACTTAGCAAGCGAGTCTGGAGAAGATTATGTGTTGGTGTGTGATGCGTATAAAAATTTTACTTATGATGCGCTCAACCAAGGTTTTCGCCTCTTGGAAGATGGAGCGGGATTCTTGGCCACCAACATTAATCGCTACTTCAAGGATAATGATGGTCTGAGCCTAGATGCTGGTGGGTTCGTGAAGTGCTTGGAGTATGCTAGCGGCAAAATGGCCAAAGTCCTTGGCAAGCCAAATTGCGAGTTTTTCTCACTGGCTATTGCAAGTATGGAAGTGGAGAGAGATGAGGTAGTAATGGTGGGAGACGATATCCAAAGCGATATTATTGGAGCCAAGGCTTGCTGGCTTAAAGCTGTAATGGTAAAAACCGGAAAATTTAAGCCTGAAGATCTGCAAAGTGCAAAGCCAGATTTTCTGATTGATTCAATCAAAGATCTGCCAAAACTTCTCAAGGAGATAGGATGATAAAGGTATATGGCATTAAGACTTGCGGCAGTGTTAAGAAGGCGCTGAAATTATTGAATGAGTGCGGGATAGAGTATGAGTTTGTGGACTTTAAAAAGAGCCCTATAGGGTGTGAGAAAATTAATGCGTGGTTGGAAAAGGTGAGTATGGATAAGCTTTTTAATACGAGAGGCACGAAGTATAGACAATTGAAACTAAAAGATCTTAACTTGGATGATGAGGGCAAAAAGGGGTGGCTCTGCAAGGAGAATCTACTGATTAAAAGACCTGTCATTGAGATGGGGGACAAGGTGATTGTGGGATTTGATGAGGAGCGTTACAAGGAGGTGTTTTGTGGAAGTTAGAACGCATCTAAAGATCGATAACACTTTGTGTGGCAAGGTGATAGCTCATTGTGATAACTACGCCAAGGTAAGGTTACAAACAACCCAGGTGATGGCAGCTGACGAGAGGGGCTTGGTGCACGGCGGCTTTACGTTTGGGGCAGCAGACTATGCCGCGATGGTGGCTATAAACGATCCTTATGTGGTTTTGGCGGCAGCTGAAGTAAAGTTCCTAGCTCCCGTGGTGGTAGGAGATGTTGTAGAGTTTGAGGCTAAAGTGGTGGAGCAAGAGGGCAAGAAGGCTAAAGTAGAAGTGATAGCCAACGTGCATGGCAAGGAAGTTTTTCAAGGCCTTTTCAAAACCTTTACGCCCCCGCATCACATTCTAGATCGCGCGTAGCCAATAGTCTATGAGGCGCTGCTCCTCCTTGATGGTGGTGGGTTCGCCATGCCCAGGATAGAGGATCTTGTCAAACTCTAGCGCCTTGAATCGTCTGAGGCTCTCTTTCATAGCATTTGGATCGGAGTAGGGAAAATCTACTCTGCCGATGCTGCCTTTAAATATAAAATCTCCGCTACACCAAAACTCACCAAAATCGATGACGCAGCTGCCGGGAGTGTGGCCAGGAAAGTGCAAAAAGCGAATACTCTCTCCCTCAATTGAGAGTGGCTCTTCATCCTTTACCAAAAGATTAGGCTCGCTTTTTGGCATGTTGATGCCAAACTGATCACGCTGCAAAAAGAATGCGTCATTTTGGTGGATAACGATGGGAATTTGCAGGAGTTTTTGTAGCTCGGAATTGCTCCATACATGATCGAAGTGTCCATGGGTATTGAGGATTGCTACCGGGTTTTTTGCATGTTCTATCACCCAATTAGTCGCCCCCATGCCAGGATCGACTATAAAATCTTTGCCGTTAATTGTTACAATATAGCAGTTGGTTTGGTATTCGCCCATAGGCTGGACTTGAATTTGCAAAACTTTCTCCTTAAAGGTCGAAAATGGAATTTTTCTCTTGGCTTGTGAAGATCTTGCGTCAAAGCGATCCCCACAAGAAGATAGAAGAGTTTAACAAATTTTATGCGGTTTTTCCAAATGTAGCCTATCATCACGACAGCGTTGTGGAAGTGTGGGAGGAGCCATCGTACGCCTCAATTTGCCAGATCGTGGAGCCAATAAAGCTTGCAAAGAGGCGATCGCTTCAATCA
Source organism: Nitratiruptor sp. (assembly GCA_015494535.1). Lineage (GTDB taxonomy): Bacteria > Campylobacterota > Campylobacteria > Campylobacterales > Nitratiruptoraceae > Nitratiruptor. The sequence goes on from WGBC01000085.1 coordinate 34,848, forward strand.
AAAGAGCATAGAGCCATTTTCTTGCATGCGATTGCGCATATCGAGTATAGTGCAATTGATCTAGCACTCGATGCGGCTTACAGGTTCCGCCACATGCCGATGCAGTTCTATGAAGATTGGATAGAAGTGGCTGCAGATGAGTGTAGGCACTTTTTGATGATCGAAGAGCTACTGCATGAACTTGGTTACAAATATACGGACTTTCCTGTGCATAGAGCGCTTTTTGACGCTGCCTTGCATTCTCCCACCCTTTTGGCTCGCATGAGCGTGGTGCCAAGGTACCTTGAAGCCAATGGGCTCGATGCAAACGCAAAGATTATAGACAAACTAAGGCGCTACCCCGATGAGTTTGCCAAAAAGATGGTAGCTGCCTTGCAGGTGATTTTGGATGAGGAGATAGATCATGTGAAGAAAGGGGATTTCTGGTTTCATTGGGCTTGCGAGCACGAGGGGATCGAAGATAGCGTGGAGGAGTATTTCAAGCAGGTAGAAAAGGTCTATCCCAAAACGAAGCATTCGAAGAGTTTTCTCAATATCCGGGCTCGCAGGCAAGCTGGCTTTAGCTGTAAAGAGATCGAGCTTTTGGCAAAAGAGAGGGTGGATTGTGGATAATTTTTCTTATTTATGATAATTTGTTATTATTAAATGGCAAAATTATATATAAAAGCGTAAATTAAGTGTCAATTTAGTATAATCTAAAAAATTTCCTTAAGTTAGGAGCAAGCAATGAAACGCATACCACTATTTGCGACGCAAACCGACAAGAAAGAGTCCCAACAGATTCAAAGTGCTCTGGAGTCTAAGAACAAAAGTGAAGAGCTGGAAGAGCGGATATGCGACTACGTACAAACCGATTATGCCATAGCCACCTGCAACGAAACGGCGGCATTGCATCTAGCCATGACTACGATGGATCTCAAGCGCGGCGACAAAATTTTGTGCAGTGTTAATGCTTATCCCAACGTACCGGAAGTGGTGCGCCATTTTGATGCCGAGCCGATTTTTATCGATATCGATACGGATGATTACAATATCGATCTAGAAGAGCTTGAGAAGTATCTTGCCAAAAATAGAAGCAAAAAACTCAAAGGCGTCATTGTTTCGCATGTGGCTGGGCAGCCAACAGATCTCGATGCGCTTATGGATATTGCCGAGCACTATAATATTATGATTATTGAAGATGCCACCAACGCTTTGGGCGCCACTTACAAAGGTAAACCTATTGGGTCGTATCAAACTGGAATGACTATTTTTAGTTTCAATCCTCATAGGCAGTTTCCGTTGGGTAATGGTGGGATGCTCACAACGTACATCGAGGAATTTGAAGAAAGGGCGAGGCTTCTTCGCAACAACGCCATCGTGCAGAACGAGTGGAGCAGTGAAGGAGGGCTGGGCTACGTATACGATGTGGTGGATATAGGACTTGAATATTTCATGAGCGATTTTGATGCGGCTTTCAATCTGGCTATGCTGGAGAAAAACGATGCCGTTATCAAAAGACGCAAAGAGATAGCAGCAATATATAACAAGGAGCTTGCGGGCACGCCGCACGTTGAGCTGCCAAAAGAGCTGCGCGATCACAGCTACTCTCTCTATATTATCAAAATTGACAAAAACCGCGACTCTTTTGCGAGAGATCTCTACAAAAGAGGTATCGAAGTGGGGTTGCACTACATTCCTCTGCACCTACTGAGCTACTACAAGCAAAAATACAACCTACGCATCAACGACTATCCAAAAGCGCTTAGAAATTTCCAGCAGATCCTTTCAATCCCGATACATGCAGCGTTGAGTGACGAAGATGTTTATTACATAATAGAACAGGTCAAAGAGGTTGCCAAATCAAGAGGATAACACGCTTTTTCGAAGAGGGCTTCTATAGCCCCTCTTTTTGGTATTGGATTGTTGCACTCCCACTTTTTCCCATCTCTTTGCTCTACTGCTTCATTGCCTCTATGAAGAAACTAGTGTGTAGTAAAAAGGATTCTGGACTGCCGATTATTAGCGTTGGCAATATCGTCGTAGGAGGGAGTGGCAAGAGCCCATTTGTAATAGAGCTTGCAAAAATGCAAAAAGATGCTGCCGTATTGCTTCGAGGCTATAAAAGAGCGAGCAGAGGTGTGCTAGTGGTGAGTGAGATGGGCGAGATTCTTTGCGACGAAAAAGAGAGCGGCGATGAAGCCATGATGATAGCCAAGGTTTTGCCGCAAGCAAGCGTGATAGTGAGCGAAAATAGGGATGAGGGAATCAAAAGGGCAAAAGAGCTTGGCGCAAAAGTTATCTTTCTTGACGATGCCTTTCATAAGTGCTATGAAAAATTTGATATTGTTATTGATGTCAAGACGCCAAATAGATTCTGCCTACCTCTTGGACCATATCGCTTACCTCGCTTTTTTTTGCGTTATGCCAATTTGGTTGTCAAAGAGGGCAGGGATTTTACGAGAAATGTGACAATCCAAAACCCGACAGCAAAAATGGTATTAGTTACTGCCATAGCCAATCCAAAAAGGCTGCTATCCTTTATTCCAAAGGATATGCCTTACTACTTTTTTCCCGATCATCACCGCTTTAGCAAAGAGGAGATAGATGCCATTATACAAAAAGAGCGACCCACGTCGCTCCTTGTTACCGCCAAAGATATAGTAAAATTGCAAAAGTTTGGTTATCCTCTTTCGCTGCTGCAGCTACAGCTAGAGATAAGAGAGGAGATTATTGCAAAAATTGATAGCTACATAAAGGACTACCATGCAAAAAAAGATGCAAACGGTTCAGACGCTGCTTGACGCTCTGCCTTTTATAAAAAAGTTTCGCGATGAGATTTTTGTAATCAAATATGGAGGGAGCGCGCAAATAGATGAGAGGCTCAAAGAGCTCTTTGCCAAGGATATCCTGCTGCTCTATACCGTGGGCATAAAGCCGGTCATCGTGCATGGAGGTGGCAAGAGAATCACCGAGATTCTCAGTCGTCTCAAAATCGATACCACTTTCATAGATGGGCAGCGTGTGACTACTCCAGAGGTGATGGAGATAGTGGAGATGGTGCTCAGCGGCGATATCAACAAAGAGATCGTATCGCTGCTCAACAACTACGGTGCCAAAGCTTTGGGAGTGAGTGGCAAGGATGCGCATTTCATTACCGCGCGAGCCAAAGATTTTGAGAAGTTTGGCTATACGGGTGTGATAGATAGCATCGATCCGAGAGTGATATACAACCTTTTGGAAGAGCAGTTCGTCCCCGTGATCGCACCCATAGCCGCAAGCAATCAAATCGGCCATCCGGGATACAACATCAATGCTGATCTTTGTGCTAGCAAAGTAGCAGCAGCCCTTAAAGCCAAAAAAATTATCTTTCTTACTGACACCCCCGGTGTTTTGGACAAGGAGGGGAGTCTCATTTCAACACTTACGAAAGAGAAAATCGAGCTGCTCAAAAAAGATGGTACCATAAGTGGAGGTATGATTCCAAAAGTGGATGCATGCTTGGAGGCGATTGAAGGGGGAGTGCAAAAGGCGCATATTATTGATGGTAGGGTAGAGCATTCGCTTCTTTTGGAAATTTTTACGAGTGAAGGGATCGGCACGCAGGTATTAGGAGGATAAGATGCAAGTAATTCTATCAACCGCCAAAGATATGCAAGAGGCAAAAAAGATAGCCAAGACGCTGCTGCAACACCGCCTCGCAGCTTGTATCAATATAATCCCGGCAATTACTTCGATGTATATCTGGGAGGGCGAAATTGTGGAGGATAGCGAGGTGATGCTTATCATCAAGGCAATCGACTTTCACAAAGTCCAAAGAGCTATCCAAGAAATCCACTCATATGAAGTGCCAGAGATTATCGCTTTTGATATAGATGATGGTAGCAATCAGTATCTGGGCTGGATAAGAGAAGTTTTGCTACAATAAGCAAAAAATTTAAAGGGTTTGAATGGTTTTTGTGGAGAGTAGAGGAAATGACGGTGTTAAACCAAAAAGTGTGAGCTTTTCTGAGGCGATTTTGCATCCAAGTGCCAGTTTTGGCGGGCTCTATGTGCCAAAGGAGCTGCCAAAATTGGATAGAGATTTTTTGTTGCAGCTGCCAAAAAATTATAAAGAGATGGCTTTTAGGTTACTCAGACTCTTCGATATCGATATAGAAGATAGCCTTTTGCAAGAAGCTTTGGAACTCTATGATAAATTTGACGATCCAAACAATCCAGTGCCAGTAGTTGAGGTAGATAGCAATCTCTATATTACTGAGCTCTACCATGGCCCAACAAGAGCATTTAAGGATATGGCGCTGCAGCCATTTGGCTATATCCTTTCAGCTTTAGCCAAGAGAAGAGGAGAAAACTACCTTATTTTAGCAGCTACCAGTGGCGATACGGGTCCAGCTACCTTGGAGACCTTCAAAAACCGCCCAAACATCAAAGTGGCCTGCATCTATCCAGCTGGGGGTACAAGCGATGTGCAACGCCTGCAAATGGTGACAGAAGATGGCAAAAACCTCAAAGTCATAGGCATCAAAGGGGATTTCGACGATGCGCAAAATGCCCTTAAAAATCTCTTAGCCTCCTCTGCTTTTCAAGAGACGCTCAGAAAAAAAGATATCCATCTCTCTGCCGCAAATTCAGTCAATTTTGGGCGCATAATATTTCAGATACTCTACCATATCCATAGCTATTTAGAAGTGGTGCAAAAGGGTGCTGTGGCGTTTGGAGAAGAGATCAATCTCATTGTGCCAAGCGGTAACTTTGGTAACGCCTTGGGAGCGTATTACGCCAAGAAGATGGGGCTTCCAATTAGAAAGATCCTTATTGCATCCAATGCCAATAATATTTTGACCGAGCTTATCAAAAAGGGTCGCTACGATCTGCGCGACAAAAGCCTTGTCAAAACCACATCACCTGCGATGGATATTCTCAAATCCTCCAATGTGGAAAGAGTGCTTTATGACAAGTTCGGCGCAAGCCGCACGAGAGAGCTCATGCAAGATCTCCAAGAAAAGGGCTACTATGAGCTGACCCCGCAAGAGCTTGCCTCTTTGCAAGAGGATTTCGACGCCGATTTTAGCAGCGACGAGGAGGTGGCACACACAATCAAAGAGTATGCTCTTGATAAAAACTACCTTTTCGATCCTCACACTGCAACGACGATAAAACTCTACAAAAAATACGCGCAAGATTGCAACGTGGCATACTCTACAGCAGAGTGGACGAAATTCGCTCCTGCCATCTGGAAAGCTTTGAGCGGAGAGGAGCTTCGAGACCTCGAAGCATTGCAGGCGATTTCGCAAAAACTGGGTGTCGTTATTCCACAAAAAATAGCCGAACTTTTCACTAAGCCGATAGTCCATGATCTGGTTGTGGAGAAAGAGAAAATAGAGGAAGAGATTTTAGCTTTTTTGTAATTGTGCTATAATGAGAGTTATGAGAAGATATATAAAGATAGTTTTGTTCCTGTTTTTGTTTGTCCTTGGCGCGCAGGCGAAATACATGGATGAATTAAGATCGTACCTGCTGAGCAAAGATTTTTCTATAAGTGGGGAGTTTTTCCTCTCGCAAGATAGGTGGATTTTTGGCTATTTTGATAAATATGGCCAGATAGTTGGATATTATCAATTAATGGGTACCCAGCCTACCACAACCAATCCCTTTGGTTGGAGAGAGGCAAATGCCAGCCAGCTTGTGCAGATGCAGGGGGTTGGCTATTTTATCAAAATAGATTTTCCTTTCGATATGCAAAATCCCTATCTCAAGCCATATTCATGGATTTATGTGGACATGCAGACAAAAAATGTATACAAGCTCATAGGGGCAGACAAGGGAATCTTCAAATACTACGATCGCGATCTCGATGGCGTGCCAGACCCTATAGATCAGATATATTTTTACAGGCTCAGCAACAAAGCCAAGTTTTTTAGCTGCAAAGATAGCGTGCAAACCCAAAAATACGACATTTTGAAACTAGCCAAAAGCAGCGGCAGTGTACAATACGATTGCGGTATAGGTGGCGATCGTTTCATTGAAAAAAATGGCAGCAAACTTACAGATGCTATAATAGATATCCAACTAGATGGCAAACTCAATGGCAAGCGTTTTTTTGCAAAAATTTTCAAAGAACCTTTTAAAGGATTGGTGACGGTTGAGGGGCTCTATGGCGGGCGCTATATGGCCTGTACCAAAGAGTATGAGCCAGTGCAAGAAGTTGCTGTAGATAAAGAGGCTTTGAGCAAGTTTTTGATGCATTGGGGCGAGGGCAAAGGGGATGGATATATTAGCGGAAATTGCGTGCTTGAAGAGAGGCTTTTGGATAGGGTTCAAAGCGCCGAGCTTACAATCGTTACGACAATTACCACCACCAACGAAGCCAACAATACGGCAAAAATCGAGATTTTGGAGCAGATGGTCAAAAGACCTTAGTGCTCTAACCGTTCTCTTTTTTCTTCTAGTTCGATATATTCGTTGAGCAGCTCTTCATGCTCCTTTTGCAAAGCATCCAACTTCGAAGAGATTGCGACAATTCCCTCTTTTTCGTAGCATTCTGGGACGCTTAGGCACTCGTTGATAGCCTCTATCTCCTCTTCGATTTTCTCTATAAGAGATGGAAGCTCTTCGAGTCTTCTTTGCTCTTTATAAGAGAGCTTTTTGACCTCTTTTTTTATGCGCTCTTTTTGTGGCTTTTTCTCTTTGGCTATTTTACTGAGCTCTGCTAATTCTTTTTCGATCATCAAATATTCGCTATAGCTTTGATAGCTCTCCTCTATCTCTCCGTTGCCTTTGAAGATGAAAAGTTTTTTGGCGATTTTGTCTACGAAGTAGCGATCGTGGCTCACAAAAATGACTGAGCCTTGAAATTTTTGCAGATACTCTTCTAAGATAGTGATAGTAGGGATGTCAAGATCGTTTGTAGGCTCATCTAGAATCAAGCAGTCCACTTTTTTGGTAAAAAGAAGCGCCAGTGCTACTCTGTTCTTCTCTCCACCACTCAGACTGCCAATCTTTTTGTCTAGAAATTCTTTTGGAAAGAGGAAGTTTTTGAGATAACCATATACATGCATACTCTTGCCCCACACCTCTACCCGATCCCCTCCATTAGGGCAGAATGTCTCTATGAGGTTTTTATCATCATCAAGCATGCTTCTATGCTGATCGAAGTAGCCAATTTTTATGTCGCCTCTTTTTATGATGCCACTATCTGGCTCTATTTCTCCAAGAAGTAGTTTTAAAAACGTAGATTTGCCGCTGCCATTTTTGCCAACAATCGCGATAGTGTCTTTTTGCAAGATTCTGGTGCTAAATTCTTTGATTAAGAGCTTATTTCCCAAGGATTTTGAGATTTTTTCCAACTCAAAAAGCACCTTTTTTCTGCTTACTCCCTCTTCTCTATTGAAGTGTTTCTTTTCTCTTTCAAGCTGGAGTTGAATTTTTTTGATGATAGCTGGATTTTTCTTGGCCTCTTCTCTAAGCTGCAAGACTCTCTTTTTTCTCCCTTCATTTCTCTTCATCCTGGCTTTCACGCCACGCCTTAACCACTCTTCTTCTTGCTTTAAAAGCCTTAGAAGATTTTCATGCTGCTTTTGCATATTTTTAAGCAGATCCTCTTTTTGTCGCAGATAATCGCTGTATCCACCTTTGAAGCTTCTTAGCTTGCAATCTTCCACTTCCACCACTCTGGTAGCAATGCGATCGATAAAGTAGCGATCGTGGCTCACGAAAATGAGGGTGAATTTTTCTTTTAAAATCGTCTCTTCCAAAAACTCCACCATATGTACGTCCAGGTGGTTGGTAGGCTCATCAAGAAGCAAGACATCAGGTTTTTGCAAAAGAAGCCCAGCTAACGCTACGCGACGCTGCTCGCCACCGCTGAGCGAATCGATAAGACGCTTTTCATAGGCTTTAAGATCAAATTCAAGAAGAACTCTTTCTATCTTTTCTTCAATATTCCAAGCATCATGAAAATCAAGATAATTGGAGACTCTATTTAGCTCTTGCAAAAGAGTGGAGTTGTCAGGATCCTTGGCAATTTTTTGTGAAATCTCTTCATAGCGCTTTTTAGCTTCATTGATCTCTTTGAGCTCATGAATGATGGCCTCTTTGACCGTGACGCCGTGAGGGAATTTTGGCACTTGTGAAAGAATCCTAATAGAGATATTTTGCTGCACAATCCTCTCGCCGCTATCTGGCTCAATTTGGCCAGCTATAATTTTCATAAGAGTCGATTTGCCACTTCCGTTTTTGCCTACAATCGCAATGCGCTCCTTTTCATCTAAGTGGAACTCCACGTCGCACAAAATCTTTTGCGCCTCATACTGCTTGGATACGTGCAAGAGATCGATTAGCGCCATTTATAACCTTTTTAAGTTTTTTTGATAAATAAATATTTGTAAGAGTAGGTAAAACATTTTGTGTATAATAGTCAAAATTTTGCAAAAGGACAATAATGTTGGGTGTAAGTATCCTCTATGGGTTATATATACTAATGAAAATATATATCTCCGTGATGCAAGCTGGGTTTATCGCCAAGGCAAAAGACGGTAAGCCGGTCTTGATGATGCCAAGTAAATTCTTCAAATCTGGAAGATATAGTTTGAAAAAAGAGCGTATTGTTATAGCTGAGGCTTTCGTGGAGTATATCCTCTTCATTTTCTGGATGGGAGTGGGGCTGCACTGGCTTGAAGCAAAAATCGATGTAGACGATATACTGCTAAAGAGCGTGCTATTTATCGACATATTCTTTGCTATCAATTATATCGTCACGCTGCCGTTTACCATTTATCAAAAATTTGTTTTGGATGAGGAGTTTGGCTTCAACACTTCTACGATCTCTTTGTTTATTAAAGATCAGATTAAAATGGCGCTACTCTTTTTGGTATTTGGAACGCTTATAGTCTATATCATTAGCTGGATAATTCTTCATCTGCACAACTGGTGGATTTGGGGATTTGTCTTCATTTTTGGCGTGATAATCCTTATCAACGCCATCTATCCTACAATCATAGCGCCGATGTTCAATAAATTTACGCCACTTGAAGATGAGGAGCTCAAAAAAGATATCGAAGATCTCATGCAAAAAAGCGGATTTAGCGCCAACGGCATCTATGTGATGGACTCAAGCAGGCGCGATACGAGACTCAATGCCTACTTTGGAGGACTTGGCAAGACAAAGAGGGTGGTGCTTTTTGATACATTGCTCAAAAAGCTTTCAAAAAGCGAGCTGTTGGCGGTTTTGGGGCATGAGCTTGGGCATTTCAAGCATAAAGACCTTTATAAAAATATCGTGATGTTAGGAGTCATGTTTTTTGCGCTCTTTTTTATCTTTGCCAATCTTCCAGCCTCACTCTATGAGCAAATAGGTGTCGATCCAAAGGCTCCATATAGCGTGATAGCTATGTTTTTGCTGCTTAGTCCAGTCTTTTTCTTCTTTTTTATGCCTCTTATAAATTTTGTTAGTCGCAAAAACGAATATGCAGCAGATAAATATGGTGCTGAAATGGGTGGCAGGGCAAATCTTCGCAATGCGTTGCTAAAACTTGTAGAAGAAAATAGCCACTTCCCGCTCTCTCATCCGCTCTATATCTTTTTTTACTACTCCCATCCACCAATCCTTGATCGTCTCAAAGCTTTGGGATTCGAGGAGGAGAGTGAGGTAAAAGATGCTATGAGAGAGGAGTGTAGTGTCGTTGATGAGGATTGATGCAGCCCTCAAAGAGGCAAAAAAGATGCTCGAAAATGTGGCCGATAGACCTCTTTTTGAAGCGCAGATTCTTTTGGCACACTTTTTAGGGCGTGACAGAGTCTTTTTGCATGCCCATCCAGAAGAGAGGATCGATGCGGATGGGTATTTTGAGCTTGTAAAAAGAAGAGCCAATTTCGAGCCGATAGAGTATATTACTAAAAAAGTCTCTTTCTATGGCAAAGAGTTTTTTGTTGAGCCAGGGGTGCTCATCCCAAGGCCAGAGACGGAGATACTTGTGGATGAAGTGAGCAAAAGGCTAAAGGGAGAGGAGATTGTGGCCGAAATTGGGGTGGGCAGCGGAATTATTAGCATCATGCTCAAGCTAAAATTTCCTAATCTTCGTATCATCGCTACAGATATCAACCCTAAGGCGCTGCAGTTAACGAAGAAAAATGCCAAGAGATTTGGAGTCTCGATTGAGCTTCATCAAACTTCATATCTTGATGGGATTGCTGAGCCAATTGATGTAATTGTCTCCAATCCTCCCTATATCAAAAATGAAGCTACACTTGAAAAGCCTCTAAGCTTTGAGCCAAAAGAGGCGCTCTTTGGAGGAGAGAGGGGAGATGAAGTATTAAGAGAGATTATCGATCGTTTTTTTACTATGGATGCTAAAATACTAGCTTGTGAGATGGGCTATGATCAAAAAAGTTCGATACATGAATATCTGCAAGCAAAAAAAGAGCCTTTTTTAATCGATTTTTACAAAGATTTGGCAGGACTTGATAGAGGATTTGTAATACAAAAGGATAGAGTATGAGAAGATATATCGATGTAGCTTATTTGATGCTACTTGGCATTACGCTTGGTTTGGTATTGACGCTAGGAGCAATCGTTGCGCCTACCATTTTTCATGCAGACAAGTTTTTGGGAAGCGGGATACTCGATCATTACCAGATGGGGCTTTTGATGAGCGCTATTTTTATCAAAAGCAACTACGTGCTGAATTTCACTGCTATTGCGATACTGCTGCGCGAAGGGTATGCATATAAGAGTTTCGAGAGAGACTCAATCGCCATTCCATCGGCTGCAACGGCCGTTTTGATGATATTTTTATTCACTTTATACTATACTAAGGAGATTCTCTCATTGCAGGCTATGGGCGATGAAGTGACGAATTCCAACACTTTTGCATCGGTGCACAAAGCGAGCGAGTTGGATTTTCAATTGTTGGCGTTTTCATTAGCACTGCTTTTAGGAAGACGTTTATATCTTGTGATGAAGGTAAAGTAGGTGGAGCATATCATCCAGATTCGCAATCTATACAAAAGTTTTGGTAGCAAACAGGTGCTTAAAGGGGTGAATCTCGATATTGTCAAGGGAAAGACCACTGTCATATTGGGTCTTTCTGGTAGCGGTAAATCGACGATCATCAAGCATATCGTAAGGCTTTTGCGTCCAGACAGCGGCGAAGTGCTCATAGATGGTGTGGATATGGCAAAAGCGGACGAAGAGACAGTTTTTTCGTTGCGTAAAAGAATAGGATATCTTTTCCAAAGCGGGGCGCTCTTTGATAGTATGAACGTGTATGAAAATGTGGCTTTTCCTCTTAGGGAGCATACGAACTTAAGCGAAAAAGAGATTGCGCAGAAGGTGAGTATGCGCCTAAGAACAGTCGGGCTCAATCCAGAGGATGTGTTGCATCTCTATCCAGATGAGCTGAGTGGCGGTATGCGAAAGAGGGTGGGGCTAGCTAGATCAATCGTGCTCGATCCAGAGATTATCCTATATGATGAGCCGACAAGCGGGCTCGATCCAATCACTAGCGATCTCATTACCAGGCTTATACGCAACACACAAGCTACACTCAATGCCACTTCCATTCTCATCAGCCACGATATCAAGGAGAGCTTCAAAGCCGGCGACTACTTCGCTTTTCTTTATAATGGCAAGATTATAGAGTATGGGGATAAAGAGTACTTTTTACGAAGTACCAATCCATACGTCAGACAGTTTTTGGAAGGGGAGGCGGAAGGGCCCATAAAAGTGGTGCGCTAGCAGATTAATCCATCTGGTTGCGCAAGTAGGTAGGTATGTCGAGAATATCCTCGTTTTCGTCGTATCCGCCGCTTACTTTTTTCTTTCTCACTTGTATTCTATCTTGAATGGGTTTGACGATTTTGAGCGGTTCCTCTTGCTGGGCGGTTTTATCTTCGAACCCGGTAGCGATGAGAGTGATTTTTACTTGATCGGGAGCCATGTTTTCGTTGGTGGTGGTTCCAAAGATGACGTGTGCATCTTCGTCCGCGCTCTCATAGACTACTTCCATGGCGTCACCGATATCCACCAATGGATAGTCCGGATGGATGGTGAAATGTACAAGCACACCCATGGCGCCGTTGATAGAGATGTTATCAAGCAGAGGAGACTCTACCGCGCTTTTGATAGCTTCGTAAGCGGAGTTTTCTCCTTGCGCTTCGCCAACACCCATGAGTGCCAATCCCCTGTGGCTCATGACAGTTTGTACGTCTGCGAAGTCGAGGTTGATATCGTTGTGCCCATAGGAGAGGATGACACCACTAATACCACCAACTGCGCGAGCGAGCACGTCATCCACTATCTTGAAGCTATCTTTGACGCCAAGCTTCTTGTCCACTATCGAGAGGAGTTTGTCGTTGGGGATGACCACAATAGAGTCGCTCTCTTTTTTAAGCTCCTCAATTCCCTCTTCGGCGAGTCTGGCTCTTCGTCTACCTTCGAATTTAAAGGGTTTAGTGACGACGGAGATAGTGAGGGCACCCACCTCTTTAGCCGCTTGTGCGATGATTGGAGCGGCACCCGTTCCGGTACCCCCACCCATGCCAGCGGAGATGAAGACGATATCCGCGCCTTCTAGTTTTTCTTTGATTATGTCGTAACTTTCCAGTGCCGCTTCTCTGCCGATTTCAGGCTTCATCCCAGCACCAAGACCCCTCGTGGTTTTTTCTCCTAGCTGGATTTTGGTATGGGCTTGGGATGTGCTTAGAGCCTGAGCGTCGGTGTTGGCTACAACGAGCTCAATTCCTTCGATTCCCTCTTCAATCATATGCCCTATCATATTACCGCCGCCACCACCGACGCCTACGGCTTTGATGTTAGCGCCGGTAATTCTCTTTTTTTCTTCTATGTTGAACGCTTCCATGCCTTTTCCTTCTAAAGTGATGATCAAAATAGTTGTGTGAGCCAACGCATGAATTTCGAAAGCTTCCCTTTGACAGAGCTGTTTTGCTCTTCGAAATTTTGCATATTTGTTAACTCTTCGAGGATTTCATCCTCTTTATCATGCGAGGCTATTGGTTCAAATGCCTCAATCTTTTCTTCACTATCGGAAAAACTTCTCTCATTTTTATAGCGAAGGCGTTTGTTCGAATCGATTTCGTAGAGTGTGAACTCGCCGTTGCCATAGCATATGAGGCCTATAAGTGTGGAAAATGCGGGATCTTCTAGTGATTCATGGAGTGATGGGATCTTTTTGGGTTTGGCTATGCGCACAGGCATATGATCGAAAATCGCGGATGAGAGCTCTCTTAGTCCTTCTAGCTTCGTCATGCCACCTGTGAGGATCACACCAGCGCCCAGTTGATCTTTGAGCCCGCTTTTTTCGATAGATTGGGCTAGGATCATGAGCGTCTCTTCCACGCGTGCGTGGATGACGTTGTAGACGATCTCCAGAGATACCTGATGCGTATTCTCTTCATCACCGATGACCGGGATCTCTATGTAGTCGCTTTTTGGCTCTTTGAGATCGCCATAGTAGACCTTGATCTCCTCTGCGGTGGAGAGCGGCGTATGCAGGGCCATGGAGAGGTCATTGGTGATATGCATGGAGCCCACGGCCAAAAAGTCGTTGTAGACGATGGAGTTGCCGCTGTATATCACGAGGTTGCAAGTACTCCCACCCATATCGATCACGCAAGCACCCAACTCTTTTTCGTCTTCGTTGAGCACGGCTATGGCAGAGGCGTAGCCGCTAAGGACGATATTTTCTATCTCGATGCCGGCTTGTTTGACGGCTTTGTTGAGATTGAAGAGGCTCGATTTTGGCGCAGTGATAATATGTGCGTCAACTTCTAGCCTAGAAGCGTTCATGCCGAGGGGATCTTCTATGAAATCTTGATCGTCCACCTTGAATTTGTATGGCAGGACGTGTACCACTTCGTATTCGTGTGGGATATTGGCATTATAGAGGGCCGTTTGCATTACTCTGTTGATCTCATCGATGGAGATCTCTTTGTTGGGAATGTTGACAATGCCGTTGCTGTTGGTGCTTTTGACATAAGCGCCAGAGAGTGCAACCACCGCTTTTTTGGGTGAAGTGCCGGCGATGCGGTTGGCGTCCTCATAGGCTTGCTTGATAGCTTTTGCCGCCAGATCGATATTGGTTATGATTCCTTTTTTTAGACCTTGCGCTTTGGCGATGCCAATACCCGTAACTACAAGCTCTTCGTCTTTGGGCTGTGCAATAGCGGCACACACTTTTGTAGAGCCGATATCCAGAGCCAAAATAGCTTTTGACAACTACAGTCCTTTATAGATTTTTATTTCATACAGCGTTTGCAATCTATTGAGAATGTTTTGATTCTCCAGCGTCTCTTTGAGTTTAAGTGTATTATCGGAGATAAGCTTGCGATTTTTATCGATTTTTTGGCTCATTTGCAGTTTTTGATCTAAAATTTTGTACAAAACCACTTTTTGATCCGTTATAGGGATATAGCCGTTTGGATCTTTTTGAACAAAAAGCTCTTTGAGAAACTTTGCGGCTTCCGGACTTGGTAGCTCACTGATTTTATCGATGTCGTCTCTGCAAATATAGCCTGGCGTGACAATGCCTTTGAAGTTTTTGGCTTTTGATTTGGCAATTTCAATAAGCTTCTTTGCTTTTGTTTCCCGATTATAATCTTTCTCCACCAATCCTTTAGCCTCTTCAAATTTCATGAGTTGGGGCAAAATCTTCTCATCGAGTCTGGCTACGAGGTATTTCCCATTGACAAGAATCGGTTTGAAGACTTTCTTGGCGGAGGCTGATGGGAGTTGATCTAGCAAAGATTTTGGCAGCGTTGTGTCATTTTGTGTAATAGTGGCGCTTTTTTGTGCTTGAATTTTCCCTTTTTTAAATGCTATGTATTTTTTCAGAGCCTCTTTTTTGGCAAGTTTGAGGCTGAGATCTTTTTTGACTTGATCGATAGCCTTTTCAAAAGGCAAAATCTTGCCATCATTGTCTTTGTAACGAATACGATGTTTTTGGTAAAACTCTTGAAGCTCTTTTTCGCTTAGGTTCGTATCTTTTGGCGATACTTCGATATAGGATATTTTGTATTTCGCCTCCGTTTTGTAGTTGTCTCTATGCTCGTTGAAATATTTTTTGAGATCTTTGAGGCTGTAGCTGATGTTGATATCGTCGCTTGTAAAGATCTTATATTCGATTTTATCTCCTATAAAAAGCGCGCTGGCAATTGTGTCGAACTCTATTGGATACTGCGTTGGGGCGAGAGCAGCTTTTATCTTTTGCAAAAGCAGATCTTTCTTGAGGCTCTCTTCGAAATCTTTCGGGCGCAAATGATTTTGTTTGAGTACGTTGATATAGACTTCTTTATCGAATCTACCATCTTTCCAGAACACCTGCATAGATTCGATTTTTTTGGCCACCTCTTCGTCGCTTACCATCAATCCCATCTCTTTTGCGTAGTTTTCCAAGAGTGCCTCTTGGATAAGGGCGTTGAAAGCCATCTTGTCAAGCCCCATCTCTTTTGCTTTTTGCTGATCGAGTTGGTTGCCAAAAAGTTGGTTGTAGGAGTTGTAAAGTTGTGTGTATCTGTTTTGAAAATCGCGGATGGTGATTTTCGTGCTACCCACTTCCGCCATAACGTCGGCTTTGTTGCCATATTTATACGCTCCCCAGCCAACAAACCCTGCTCCTACGAATGCGATAGTGCTTATCCAAATAGTAATCACAAGATATTTTTTATGTTTTTGCATCCAGCTAATCATAAGCCAACCTTTGTATAATTTTGGAGATGTATTGTAGTTAAAAAGTGATTAATTCACAATAAAGGCTGCCGATGACAAACGTTGAGCTTATGGCTAGGGATCTCGCTCATATCTGGCATCCATGCACCCAGATGAAAGATCATGAAGCTATACCTCTCATCCCCATCAAAGAGGCAAAAGGGGTATATCTCTATGATTTTGATGGGAATCGCTATCTTGATGCCATCAGCAGTTGGTGGGTCAATCTCTTTGGCCATCGCAACGAATATATCAATATGTGCATCAAGGAGCAGCTAGAGACGCTGGAGCACGTGATTTTTGCCGGTTTTACCCATGAGCAGATTGTAAGACTGAGTGAGAGGATGTGTGCTCTCACGGGCATGCAAAAGTGTTTCTATGCCGACAATGGCAGCAGCGCTATTGAGGTAGCCTTGAAGATGAGCTTTCACTACTTCAAAAACGAAGGCAAGACCAAGCCTTACTTCGTTTCGCTTACTAACAGCTATCATGGCGAGACGCTGGGAGCTTTGGCGGTAGGGGATGTGGAGCTGTACAAAGATACCTACAAAGAGATTATGATCCAAACCCTACAAGCTCCCGTACCAAAAGATAGGAGCGAGGAAGCTACAAGCGAGGCGATAGCCGCATTGAGAGATCTCTTTGAAGAGTATATTGAACAAATCTCGGCTTTTATCGTGGAGCCTTTGGTGCAGTGTGCGGGCTACATGCACATGTATGCGCCAAGCTATCTTAAAAAAGCAAAAGAGCTATGCGAGGAGTATGGGATCTTTTTCAT
>WGBC01000086.1 GCA_015494535.1 Nitratiruptor sp.
GTCCCAGAAGAATATGCTTATTCTTATAAACTTGCAATCCGCTTCTAATAGCTGTAACGGTGGATTTTGCCTTGCTTATGTCCGCTTGATTAAGAGATTCTGTAAACTTGGGCAAAGCCACAGCTGCCAAAATCCCCAAGACGATGATGACAAAGATAAGTTCAATAAGCGTGAATGAACGTTTCATGTCAAAAATTATAGCTATTTTGTTCTGAAACTACAAAAAGTGGTGAGTGTGATTCATTTCCATCCCTACAAAAAATATTAAGTACGCCTTCTGAACTTTTTTGGATAAAAGGCTGGGCAGCACCACTCTGTACACAATTGTGAAAATTCACTGTAGTACTATCGAGATATTTCGGGATTTCTATATATTGTGTAAGAGGCTTGCCATCAAATTTATCGGCCTCTGCACCATAACTAATACTCCCATTATGTCCAGTTACTAAAGATTCATTCCACATTTGAGGACCAACTGTACGAGTAAGCGTAGCGGCATAACTTTTGACGAGATTATATTTTGTAGACTCTTGCAGTGTTAAGTAGCGGGGCAAGGCAACAGCTGCCAATACCCCAAGTATGACAATGACGAAGATTAATTCTATTAACGTAAACCCGCGTCTCATCACATTGTCAAGTTAGCTTCAGAACCACTAGACTGGAATGAAAAGAATGGTGCATGAGTAGAATTCCCCTCAAAGCAGTAAATATTTCCACTCATATCACCAGTATCATAATCTCCAACATCACCAAGTGCGGTAGTATCATCTGTACAACTTTGATTAAAGTTATCTACTATTGTTACACCTTCTGGTACATCAATATAAGTTTTAATATCTTTACCTGAAAGCTGGCTTATTTTTCCATTATACCCTTTTGCCATTGCTTCACTCCAAAGTGTTGGAAGTACTGTTCTATTCATTGTTCCTACAAATCCTTTGACTTTACCAGCCTTTGCCTGACTTGTTACACCGATGAACTTAGGCAATGCAACTGCTGCCAATATACCCAGAATCACGATCACGAAGATCAACTCAATCATAGTAAAACCACCACGTCTCATGACGTCTCCTTTTGATGAAATTTTTCGACAGGTCTTCCTGTCCGCATATATTTATCGGATGGGTTTTTTATTTTTTTAGTCTTTTGGCAATTTTTTTAGCAGTTCTTGCATCTTTTTTTCTAAAACGTAGCAATCAAAGCATTTTTTGAGGTAGGCTTGCAAGAGATCTTTGATAGTATGGGAGGCGTGGGGAGGGAGGCGTTTTTGTAGTTCTTCTTCCAAACTTCGGGCAAAGTCGTCCTGTAGCTGCACATCATACTCTTTGCCCTCGATTTTGATGGTGACTTTTCGCAAGACTATCCTACAATACTCTCGATTTTTTTAATGATTTCATCCACTTCCATGTTTTTCATCGCCAGTTCGTCCCTAAGGCGCTCAATCTCTTTGTCTTTCTCTTCGCTTGCCGCTTTACAGGTGATGAGCTCTCTTTTTATGGTTTCATTCTCTTTTTGCAAAGCTTCATATTTTTGCAAGAGAACATCAATTTTCTGGGAGAGTTTTTCCATCAAGTCCAGGTGTTGCATTGGGCCTCTTTTAAGATTAGTTTAATTTTTGTATAATTTTATCACAAATTACTAAAAGAGGTTTTAAATTGGCAAAATTTATAATGCAAAGCGATTTCAAGCCCGCTGGCGACCAAGCCCAAGCAATAGAGAAGCTCACGCTATCCATCAAAGAGGGCAATCGCTACCAAACGCTGCTTGGGGTTACTGGCAGCGGCAAGACCTACACCATGGCCAAGATCATAGAAGAGCTGCAGATGCCAACCCTCATCATGACGCACAACAAAACTCTAGCAGCTCAGCTCTACAGTGAATTTAAGCACTTTTTCCCAAAAAACCATGTAGAGTATTTCATAAGCTACTATGACTACTATCAGCCAGAAGCCTATCTGCCAAGGCAAGATCTCTATATAGAAAAGGATAGCTCCATCAACGACGAACTAGAGAGGCTTCGCCTCAGCACTACTGCCAGCCTGCTTGAGTATGAAGACGTGATCGTGGTAGCTTCCGTCAGCGCCAACTACGGACTTGGCAACCCAAATGAATATCGCAAAATGGTATTCAAGTTTGAAGTAGGTCATGACATCTCACAACGCCAACTATTGCTACGACTCATCGAGATGGGATACAAAAGAAACGATAAATTTTTCGATCGTGGCGATTTTCGCGTCATGGGAGACGTCATCGACATCTATCCAGCCTATTATGAAGACGAGGCTATCAGGGTGGAGTTTTTTGGCGACGAAATTGAATCCATCTATACATTTGATCCTCTTACCAACAAAAAGCTCAAAGATTTTACAAGCTTCACCCTCTACGCGGCAAACCAGTTTATAGTAGGGGCAAATAGGCTCCAAGAAGCCATCAAATCCATCGAAGAAGAGCTTGAAGAGAGGCTCGAATATTTTCTCAAACACGACAAACTCGTAGAATACCAAAGACTCAAGCAGCGCACGGAGTTCGATCTAGAGATGCTTGAGACCACAGGCACGTGCAAAGGCGTGGAAAACTATGCAAGGCATCTTACCGGCAAAAAGCCGGGCGAGACTCCCTACTCTTTGCTGGACTACTTCGAGGCAATGAATAGAGACTACCTCATCATCGTGGATGAATCGCATGTAAGCTTGCCGCAGTTTCGAGGCATGTACGCAGGCGATAGAAGCCGCAAAGAGGTGCTTGTGGAGTATGGCTTTAGACTCCCAAGCGCTCTGGATAATAGGCCTTTGAAATTTGAGGAGTTCATCAACAAAGCCCCGCACTATCTCTTCGTCTCGGCCACGCCGGGAGAGTTAGAGCTTGAGCTATCTAGCACGGTAGCCGAGCAGATCATCCGCCCAACAGGACTTTTGGATCCGAGAGTGATATTAGCTCCTAGCAAAAACCAAGTAGCTATCTTGCATGATGCCATTAAAAAAGAGATCGCTCACAACAACCGCGTGCTCGTCACCACACTTACCAAAAAGATGGCAGAAGATCTAAGCCAATACTACGCCGATTTAGGGCTGAAAGTGCGCTATATGCACGCAGACATCGACGCAATTGAACGCAACCAGCTCATCCGATCCCTAAGACGTGGCGAATATGACGTGCTCATTGGCATCAACCTCCTTCGAGAAGGACTCGATCTGCCGGAAGTGAGCCTAGTGGCTATTTTGGATGCGGACAAAGAAGGGTTTTTACGCAGCGAAACAAGCCTTATTCAGACGATGGGGCGGGCTGCAAGAAACGTGGAAGGCAAAGTCTTCATGTTTGCCGATAAGATCGAAAAAGTGGCGCCTTTGGAGAGTATGGAGGATCTTGAAAAATACAAAGACAAAATCACCGGTTCCATGTATCGCGCTATCAAAACGACGCTTGAACGAAGAGCCAAACAGCACGCCTACAACCTCAAGCATAACATCATACCAAAATCGGTGAAACGCGCACTAGATGAAAACCTCAAAAGCGAAGATCTTGACATCCTCTACCAAAAACACAAAGCAAAAGAAAAAATCCCACCAAAAGAAAAAGAAAAGATCATCAAGGAGCTCAGAAAAGCGATGCATGAGGCCGCGAAGCGGCTAGAGTTCGAAGAAGCGGCGAGGCTCAGAGACGAGATAGAAAAGATCAAGGCGCTATAGGCACAAACTCCTCTTTTTGCTCGTCGTAGTATTCAAGCTCACTATTCTCAATTTTGTAATACCACCCATGCAAAAAGAGACTACCCTCTTTTACTCTTCTTTTTACAGCAGGATATGTTAAGAGATTATCAAGCTGCACCAATACAGACGCCTTCTCGGTGGTACGAAAAAGCTCCTCCTTATCCTCCCCGCCCACACTTTGCAAAGCCATCTTCTTAGCAGGCTCACCAATCTCTAGCCATTTTTTGACGTGAATAAACTCTGCAGAATCTGGAATATCTTTGTATAGACTCGCACAGGCCCCGCAGTGGCTATGTCCGCATACTACGATATCATGCACTTTCAAAACACTTACTGCATACTCAATAGCAGCTGCTGTGCCATGAAAATCATCATCTGGCTTAAATGGCGGTACGAAATTGCCTACATTTCTTAGCACAAACAGATCCCCTGGTTTTGCTCCCGTAAAGAGATCGGGCACGATCCTTGAATCGCTACAACCAATAAAGAGTGTTTTTGGATTTTGTCCCTTTTTAGCAAGCTCTTCAAAAAGCTTCTCATACTCATGAAAGTGGAGTTTCCTAAACTCTTGGTAGTTTTTGATAAGCTTCTTTACTTCCATCACCACTCCTTTACACAAGATTTTAAATAATATTTGTTAAAATGTAGATAAATATCTCTTAGGATGCTTCAACAAAGGAAAAGAATGAATCTCAAAGATCCAAAACTCTATATCAATAGGGAGCTCTCTTGGCTAAAATTCAATACAAGGGTCCTTGAAGAGGCGCAAGACAGCAGCAATCCGCTATTGGAGAGGCTCAAATTTATAGCAATTTATGGCACAAATTTGGACGAATTTTATATGATACGTGTGGCTGGGCTCAAAAAGCTCTTCAAATACCGCATCCGCGTCACTGGCCCTGATAAGATGACGCCACTTGAACAGCTCAAGGCCATTAGAAGCTATCTGCATAGCGAAAAGAAAGTTTTGGAAAAGACCTTTTTTGAAATAATCGAAAAGCTCAAAAATGAAGGACTCTACCTCAAAAACTACGAAGAACTCGATGAAGAGACAAAGTCCCAAATCAACGACTACTTCTATTCCAACCTCTACCCGGTCATCGTGCCAATCGCCGTGGATGCTACGCATCCTTTCCCACATCTCAATAACCTTAGCTTTGCCCTTGTGCTCAAACTCACGGATTCAAACGAGCATAAAGAGACAAAGTTTGGACTCGTGCGCATCCCTCGCGTGTTGCCCCGATTTGTGCAGATTGACAATACCTATATCCCCATCGAGTCCATCGTGCAAGCTCACCTAGATTCGCTCTTTCCAGGTTATACCATCGTAGAGAGCGCTCCTTTTCGCGTCACCCGCAATGCCGATATCGAGATCGAAGAAGAAGAGGCGGATGACTTTATGGAGCTTTTGGAAGAGGGGTTGAAGCTGCGCAGAAAAGGGGAGATCGTTCGCTTGGAGATTGGAATAAATGCAGGAGAGGATCTCATCGCGTTTCTCAAAGAGCACATCCACATAGACGACAACGATATCTACTACTATCGCATCCCCATCAATCTAGGCGCACTTTGGGAGATAGTCTCCAACAAAAACTTCCCTCACCTGCTTTTCGAGCCCTATACGCCAAAAATCCTGCCGCCACTGGATTCCAATGAACCAATTTTCAATATCATAGAGCATGAAGAGATAATGCTCTACCATCCATACGAGAGCTTCGATCCTGTTGTAAAGTTTATCTCAGAAGCCAGCAAAGACCCGGACGTACTGGCAATTCGTATGACGCTCTATCGCGTGGGCAAAAACTCACCCATTGTCAAAGCCCTCATCAACGCGGCCGAGAGCGGCAAACAAGTCACTGCGATGGTGGAGCTCAAAGCCAGGTTCGACGAAGAGAACAACCTTATTTGGGCAAGGGTTTTGGAAAATGCCGGAGCGCACGTCATCTTTGGCATCCCTGGCTTCAAAGTGCACGCCAAAATAGCGCAAGTTATCAAAAAAGATGGCAACAGACTCAAACAATATGTGCATATCGCTACGGGCAACTACAACCCTTCAACTGCCAGGATCTACACAGATGTAAGCTTTTTCACTTCCAAGCAAAACATCGTGGAAGACGCTACGAGATTTTTCCACTTTCTAACGGGTTTTAGCAAAAGGACCAAACTCAAAACGCTCTATATGTCTCCTTTTCAGATCAAACCAAAACTCCTGCAAATGATTGACGAAGAGACAAAAAGAGGCAAAGAGGGGCATATCATTGCCAAGATGAACTCTTTAGTAGATCAAGATGTGATAATAGCTCTCTATAAAGCCAGCCAGGCTGGCGTAAAGATTGAGCTTATCGTGCGAGGCATTTGCTGCTTGCGACCAGGGATTGAAGGTGTGAGCGAAAATATCCGCGTCATCTCGATTGTGGGCAAATATCTCGAGCATGCAAGGATATTCTACTTCAAACACGCATCCACGCAAATCTACATCTCCAGTGCCGACTGGATGCCAAGAAACTTGGAGAGGCGCATTGAACTTATGACACCAATTTCCGATCAAAATATTGCCGAAAGGCTCACCGAAATCCTCCAAATCCAGCTCAAAGATAACGTCAAAGCTAGAGAACTTTTACCAAACGGCGACTATGTCAAAGTGCCAACCCAAAAACCAAAGATCAACTCCCAGCTTCTCATGGAAGAGTATGCGAAGCTGCTGCATGCTTCGCATGAGAAAAACACCGCCAACAAAGCAAAAAGGCTTGCAAGAAGATTATTGAAGGAGAGTTGATGCTACTGCGATACAAAGAGTGGTTTCCCAAACTAGCCAAAAATGTCTGGATAGCCCCCAACGCTACAATCGTTGGCAATGTGGAGATAGGCAAAGATGTGTCTATCTGGTTTGGCTGTGTGATACGAGGTGACGTGCACTATATCAAGATTGGTGATCGCACCAATATCCAAGATCTTAGCATGATTCACGTAACGCATTATAAAAAGCCAGACATGAGCGATGGCTATCCTACCATCATTGGCAACGACGTGACAATAGGACATAGAGTGATGCTGCATGGCTGCACGATTGAAGATGCCTGCTTGATAGGCATGAATGCCACAATCCTAGATGGCGCGGTCATCGGCAAAGAGTCTATCGTGGGTGCGGGAGCATTGGTTACAGGAGGCAAAAAGTTTCCTCCCAGGAGCCTCATCCTCGGAAGCCCAGCAAAAGTGGTGCGAACGCTCAGCGACGAAGAGGTGGCGGAGCTTTACGCAAGCGCCAAGAGATACGTGGGCTTTAAAAACGAATATATCGACTATATATCATAATCTCATTTTATGAGAAAGATTTGCTAGACTTATATTACTTAAATTTTCTAGTAAATTTTCAATTACATTATTTTTTTTATAATTTTTTTTTAAACTCAAAAGGACTATAATACAGCGTATCAATTTTTTAAAGGGGCAAATATGGCAAGAATCGTTGTACTTGGTGCAGGTGTTTCTGGACATACTGCTGCTACTTTTGCCAAACACTGGCTTGGCGACAAACATGAAGTGGTAGTAGTATCTCCAAACAGCAAATGGAACTGGATTCCATCAAATATCTGGGTCGGCGTGGGCGAAATGACTCCAGAAGATGTAGTTTTCGAGCTCGCTCCCGTCTACCAAAAAGCTGGGATCGATTTCAGACAGGCAAAAGCTGTCTCTATCCATCCAGAGGGTAAAGAGGGAAGCGACAGACCATTTGTCACTATCGAATATACAGATCCGAACAAAAAAGGCGAAACGGAAGAGGTAGAGTATGATTACCTCATCAACGCAACTGGACCAAAGCTCAACTTCGCTGCAACTCCTGGACTTGGACCTGATGGCGGGCACAGTCTCTCAGTGTGTACTTACGGACACGCGGCAGAAGCCAATACCCATTTTCAAAATGCGATTGAGCGCATGAAAAAGGGTGAGAAAGTCAAGTTTCTCATAGGTACTGGCCATGGAATGTGTACGTGCCAGGGTGCTGCGTTTGAGTATATTTTCAATATCGAGCATGAACTAAGAGAAGCTGGTGTTAGAGATAAAGCTGAGATTAAGTGGATCTCTAATGAGCAGTTTTTGGGTGATTTTGGCGTTGCTGGGCTTCATATCAAATGGGGTGGTCATATCGTTAGTTCCAAAGTACTTGCAGAATCACTCTTTGCAGAAAGAGGAGTGGATTGGATCACTGGCGCACATGTTAAAGAAGTACAAAAAGGAAAACTCCAATACGAGCTTCTCGATGGAACGGAAGGCGAAGAGACGTTTGATTTCGCGATGCTTATCCCTCCATTTAGTGGCGTAGGCCTCAAAGCGTACGACAAAGCTGGCAACGACATTACAGATAAAGTCTTTATGCCAAATGGCTTTATGAAAGTGGATGCAGACTATACGCCAAAACCGTTCGAAGAGTGGAAAGCAAGTGATTGGCCAAAATATTACCAAAACCCAGATTACCTTAACATGTTTGCTGTAGGTATCGCATTTGCTCCACCACACCCAATCAGTAAGCCTGCAAAATCTGTAAATGGCACGCCAATCACGCCAGCGCCTCCGAGAACAGGTATGCCTTCAGGAATTATTGGTAAAACAGTGGCACAGACCATTACGGAAGTAATCGAGGGTAAATACAGCCTCGAAGAGGTTAAAGAGAAAGGTCACCACGCTTCCATGGCAGAGATGGGTGCAGCGTGTGTTGCATCAACTGGTAAGAGCTTGATGAATGGATCCGCGGTAGCCCTTACGGTCTATCCAGTTGTGCCTGATTATGACAAATTCCCTGGAACTGGCCGCGATCCTAACTACACATTCGGTGAAATAGGACTTGCAGGGCACTGGATCAAGCATATTTTACACTATATGTTTATGTGGAAAGCACAGCTTAAGCCTGGCTGGACACTCATCCCAGAATAAGAAGGAGAAATTATGGGTAAAGATTACATCGATATTCAAAAAAATATCTCGCCATACGACAACAAAACATATGGCACTATGATTCCAGGACCTTTTCAAAGATTCTTGAGAACTTGCAAAATTTGGCAGTTCATTAGATTCATTGTTATCAACCTCAAAATGCTTGCAGTCGTTTCAAAATCTCACCACTAATCTAAGGGGCTCTTGCCCCGCTCACAAGGAACATCATGGCAGAACTTCTTACCTATCCTGATCAAAGACTTTTGCAAATTTCGGGTCTCATTCGCCATTTTGACGATCCGGGAATCGATGAGGTGATCAAGCAGATGCGCGAAACCATGCAAGAGCATAATTTAAAAGCCTTATCAGCTATTCAGATAGGATACCCTTATCGCATTATTCTATTTAAAAAAAATGGAAATATAGAAGTGATGATAAATCCTGTCATTTATGGCAAAGAGGGGCAAAGGATCAAATCTCTTGAGAGCGATGAGTCATTGCCGGGAGCCGAGCTTGAAGTAGAGCGATTTGAAGTAGTCAAAATCATGTATCAAGATAGAGAGGGCAAAGATAAATTTTTCACAGCCAAAGGGGAAGATAGCATAATCTTGCAAAGAAAGATCGATATGGTCTTTGGAGGGTATCTTTTCGATAAACTCAGCAAAAAAGAGCAAAAGAGATTCTTCAAAGAGTATGGAAACTATGGGGACACATGCCCCACATCTTTCGTCAAAGACAAAATCCTCACAGCCCTTCGCATATTTTTGGTGCTCCATTTTCTCTTGCTGCTCTTTTCTTGGACAAAATTTGCATCGTTTGTGCTAAACTACAATACAGCACTTTTTGGCATTGAACTTATTTGGATCATTATTTATGCGCTCTATGCCAAATATGAGACAACCAAATACAAAAACTGTACCTCCTGCCAAGGAGCGAACGTCTTTGGCACAAGCGCGCTCTATGGTGCAGTCACTTTATTACTATTTGGAGGGTCATGGCTACTAAAAAGCTTTTTACAGTAGAAAACCTCACGATTGTTGCAATCTTTGCAGGAATTGCTTATGGCTACTTCTTACACGATTTTGCTCTTGCCACCAAAGTGGTAGGCGATATTTATCTGCAACTTCTTAAAATGCTCATCATTCCTCTCGTCTTTGCCTCCATCTATATCGCCATCACATCTCTTAGCGGCAAGGATGAGCTAAAATCGATTGGCATCAAAGCTTTTGCCTACTACTTAAGCACCACCGCTTTGGCTGTGATTTTGGGGCTTGTGGTTTTCAATATTTTCAATCCTGGCAATGGCGAACATCTCTTGCAACTTCCACAAGAAATCAATATCACAAAAAAAGAGCTCTCCATCAGTGATTTTTTGCTCTCTTTTATCCCTGCAAACATCTTCGAGGCCCTTAGCAAAGGTGCGATACTACCAATTATCTTCTTTACGATCTTTTTTGCAGTAGGCTCACTCTTTATCGAAGCTAAGAAGCGATCGCTGCTTTATAACTTCTTTGATAGCGTCAACGATGCCATGATGGTGCTGGCAAAATGGGTCATCAGCCTCACGCCCATTGGCGTCTTTGCCCTCATTGGCGCAACAGTAGCCAAAAATGACTTGGAGCCACTTTTTGAACTCTATAGCTATGTTCTCACAGTCCTTCTTGCACTTTTCATCCATGCCGTTATCACGCTTCCAGCCATAGCTTACATTTTTGGCGGGTTCAACCCATACCGCTATTTCTTACAAATCAAAGAGGCTCCACTCATCGCTTTCTCCACAGCTTCTAGCTCCGCAACGCTGCCTGTAAGCTTGGAGGTGGCGGAAGAGAAAGGAGGTGTGAGCAAAAAGGTAGCAGGCTTCGTGCTGCCTCTGGGAGCCACTATCAATATGGATGGTACCGCTTTGTATGAGTCGATTGCTGTAATGTTCATAGCCAACATTAGCGGAGTAGAACTCACGATTGCACAGCAAATTACCATATTCATCACAGTTACTTTCGCTTCCATAGGCGCTGCCGGGATTCCTGGGGCTGGGCTTATCATGATGACAATGGTGCTTGATAGCGTGGGTCTGCCGGTAGAATCGATAGCTCTCATTATTGCGGTCGATAGGTTTTTGGATATGTTTAGAACCTCTATCAATAACTGGGGCGATCTGTTGGGAGCTAAGCTTATTGAGCAGCTTTTGCGGCGCTCTTGAGCCCCTTTTTGCTAAAGCGAATGAGATCTTCTGTGCTTTTTATCTCTTCAGGAATTCGCTGCAGCGCCATTTGCATCACTTTAAAAGCCGTCAAAGCATCCGCATAAGCTCTGTGGCTCACAAGGGTATTGATACCGAGATTTTCATTCAAATAGGCTAGACCGTAGCGCTCGCTCTCTATCGTTTTTCTAGCTAGATCGATAGAGCATAGCTTCCTATTGGCTAGCTTTTCATACCCCAACTGCTCTAATTTTGCAGAGATAAAGTTGTAATCAAAATTGACGTTGTGCGCTACAAACACCCGATCGCCTAAAAACTCTTTGAAGCGCAGCAAAACCTCTTTTTGGCTAGGAGCAAAAAGGAGATCGCTTTGGGTAATGCCGGTTAACTTGGAGATATACTCTGGCACTTCGCTAGCATAGATGAAGCTCTCAAAGCGATCCAAAATCCGCATGCCCTTAAACTTGATAGCTCCAATCTCAATTACTTGCGCAGATTCTGGCTTGCTGCCATTTGTCTCAATATCCACAAGCACAAACTCTTGATCGAGATAGTTGGTCTTGGCGGTCTTGAGCCCCACAAAACCATCCTCCTCATAGAGAGGGAAACCTCTGGCAATGAGCATCTCATAAAAAACTTCCGCATCGATATGGAGCCCAAAAAGCGTGCGCAACAGCGCTAAAAAATGCTCTTTGCTATAGGTTTTTTTGGTGAGTTTGTAAGCTAATTTATCTAACTTATTCAAACTTCGCTTTCTTTATGAAATCTCTAACCTTTTGGGGATCTTTCTTGCCCTTGCTTGCTTCTACCCCGCTGCTTACGTCCACGCCATAAAAGTCGTAGGTTTTAACTTCTTGAATATTTTGGGGCGTAAGTCCTCCAGCTAGAATAATCTTTGAGCAC
Organism: Nitratiruptor sp.; assembly: GCA_015494535.1. GTDB lineage: Bacteria > Campylobacterota > Campylobacteria > Campylobacterales > Nitratiruptoraceae > Nitratiruptor. The sequence continues at coordinate 11,737 of WGBC01000086.1, forward strand.
TCAATCCCATCGAACCACTCCAAAGCCACCCTCTTGCCAACCCCGCCATACTCCTGTACGAAAGCATCGACAAGTCTGTAGCGATCGCCAAAGCGTAAAATGTCCTCTTTTTTCTTAGCCCTCACCACTGGTAACGCCTTGATGGCCAAGCTATCCAAAAACTCCTCATCGACTTCAAAATGCAACTGCGCTAAGCTCATACCGCATTCTCTGCAGATCTCTTCAATATTTTCTTTTGTTTCATTTACAAAAAGCCCCACCCGCTCAACGAATGGAGGCAGTTTATTCGCTATCTCCTTCGCTTTTTGGGGCGTGACGTATCTAGGAGACGGGGGATAGAATACAAAGCCTAACGCATCTGCTCCCGCTTCAATAGCTATTAAGGCGTCTTCAAGATTGGTAATGCCGCAAATCTTTACCCGCACGCTACACCTTTAACGACTCAATTGCCGCCTTGTAGTCTTTGTGGCCAAAGATGTAGCTGCCAGCAACTGCTATATCGACACCAGCCTCTTTGAGGGCATGGATATTTTTATCGCTCACCCCGCCATCCACTTCGATGAGGCATTTGGGATTGTGCTTTTGCAAGAGTTCCTTGAGTTCCTTGATCTTGTCGTAAATTGGGATAAATTTTTGTCCCCCAAAGCCGGGGTTAACACTCATCAAAAGCACCATATCCACATACTTTACCACCTCTTGTAAAAAACTTACAGGCGTGGCGGGATTTATCACAATCGCCGGAGAGATGCCATATTCACGAATCTTTTGAATGACTCTATGATGATGTTTTTCACTCTCATAATGAAAAGATATGTAACGAGGTTTCAGTGGAGCAAAAAGCTCTACAAAAAAGCTATTGTCCTCGACCATTAGATGAATATCCAAAGGCTTGGTAGCCACTTCGCTCACAGCCTTCACTACCAAAGGACCTATCGTCATATTTGGTACGAAATGCCCATCCATCACATCCACGTGCACCAGATCCGCACCAGCTTCGCAAATGTCTATCACCTCTTTTGCCAAGATCCCAAAATCCGCACTCAAAATACTTGGGGCTACTAACATCTCTCCTCTTTGTGTAAAACTGCTATAATTATAACAAAAGTTCAAGCTTAAATAGAGTTTAAAATAAGTTAAAATTAAGCAAAAATCGCTATAATTGCAAGCACAAAATTATAAAAGGGTAAGCTATGTCTAAAAAGTGCCAAATTACCGGTAAAAAACCTATGAGCGGGCACAACGTGAGCCACGCTAACAATAAAACCAAAAGAAGATTTCTACCAAATATGAGAACGGTTCGCGTCACCATGCCAGACGGGACAAGAAAGAAGATCAAGGTATCAGCGAAAGGTCTTAGAATCCTCAAGAAGAAAAACTTCCAGCTCTCTTAAGAGCTCACTCCTCCCCACCGAAAGGAAATCCATGCGCTACACACTCTTGCCCCTTGACAGCCCCATTGGTGCAGTCGATGGATTTTTCTGCGACGGCGTGGGTGCGGGACTCAAAAAAGATGGCCTTGATGTGGGTTTCATCTATAGCGACAGAGTTTGCGATGTAGCGGCGATTTTCACGCAAAACCGCTTTCAAGCGGCTCCAATCAAGCATTTTCAAAAACACGCAATCAAAAAGACCAATTTCATCCTCGTCAACTCCAAAAACGCCAATGCCATGACCGGCAAAGAGGGGATCGAGGATATCGAAGAGATTTTGAGCTCCTTGCCATTTAATCTACAAAATCCCATCATGAGCTCCACCGGGGTGATTGGCGTGAGGCTGCCAAAAGAAAAGATCATTGAAGCTGTGAAAAGATTTGATCTTAGCGCAAAAAATAGCCAAAATTTCGCCGAGGCTATCATGACGACCGATACGTTTGCAAAAACTATCGGCTTTGAGGTGCAACTAGAAGATGGCAGTAGCTTTCGCATCAGCGCGGCCGCCAAAGGGGCTGGCATGATAAACCCCACAATGGCTACGATGCTCTGCTTCATCGTCACAGATGCCGCTATCCCACCTGAGGATATGCAAGAGCTGCTGCAAACGTACGCCGAGACAAGTTTCAACGCCATAAGCGTGGATGGCGATACCTCTACAAACGATTCAGTCTTCTTGCTAGCAAACCACAAAAGCGGTATTTATGACAAAGAGGCTTTCTCTTTTGCTCTAGAAAAGATCATGCACCACTTAGCCTTGCTTATCGTCAAAGATGGCGAAGGGGCGAAAAAGCTGGTGGCGTTTGAAGTCAAGGGAGCCAAGAGCAAAGAAGAAGCCAAAAGAGCCGCCAAAGCGCTAACCAATTCGCTTCTTGTCAAGACTGCAATTTTTGGCGAAGATCCTAACTGGGGTCGCATAGCCTCAACTATAGGTGCAAGTGGCGTGATATGTAGCGAAGAGAGCCTAAGCATCAAATTCGGGAACGTGCTAGTATACGATAGAGGCAAGATTCTTTTTGATGAAGAGACTGAACGAAAAGCCCATCAAGTGATGCAAAAAGAGTCGTTTAAAATAAGTTGCGATCTTGGCGTAGGTGAGGAGAGTTTCACCGCTTATGGCTGCGATCTTGGCTATGAGTATGTTAAAATAAATGCAGAATATCGAACTTAAATTATTAAAGGAGTAACAATGCTAGAAGAGTTTCCACAGGAACTTATACAAAAGATTAGAAATGAAAATCCCCATTTCGACAAAATTATTGAAAAGCACGAAGAGCTTAAAAAGCAGGTGCATGAAGTAGAAGAGGGACGCGAACATATGGAAGATTTGGAGTTAGAGAAGCTCAAACTAGAAAAGCTTCGCCTCAAAGATGAAGCGTATGCCATCGTGATGCAATACAAAAAAGAGCATGGGCTGTAAAGTAATGGGTTTGCATAAACTACAGAAGAAATTGCAAAAGATTTTTTCCCATCCAATCCCGGCAAATCTTGACTACAAAGGGGTGGAGAATCTTCTTGTGCATTTAGGATTCGAGGCGGAACACACCAAAAAGAACCATATCAAAATAAAAGATAGTGAGGGCAAGGAGATTACGCTCATTGTCCACGACAATCAAATCAACAACAAAGACGAGATCGTCAAACTCAAGCACTTCCTAGAAGAGCATGGCATCAACGGGGAGACTACTCTTTAAACCTCCCCATGCTCATCAACTTCTCGTAGCGCTTTTGCAAGCGCTCATCTGTATCCATCGCTTTTAATTCTTGCAAAGTCTTTAAATAGTACTCTTTCACCTTTTGGACAGCACCCTCTTTGTCTCTATGCGCGCCTATAAGAGGCTCGTCGATGATATCGTCGATAAGTCCCAATTCTTTGAGATCTTCTGCCGTGATTTTCAAAGCTTTTGTAGCTTGCTCGACTTTGCTTGGATCGTTCCACAATATCGCAGCACACCCTTCAGGCGAAATAACGCTAAAAACAGAGTAGCGCATCATGGCAAGCTTGTCCGCCACGCCGATTGCTAGCGCCCCGCCGCTCCCGCCTTCTCCTATAACGATAGAGACGGTAGGAACTCGTAGCTTGCTAAACTCAAAAAGGTTTCTCGCAATCGCTTCGCTCTGCCCCCTCTCCTCTGCTCCGATGCCGGGATAGGCTCCTGGCGTGTCAATGAGCATTAGTACCGGGATATCAAATTTTTCCGCCATTTTAGCTAGACGCAACGCTTTGCGATACCCTTCGGGATGCGGCATACCGAAGTTTCTTTTGAGCTTGTTTTTGGTGCCTCGTCCCTTTTGTTCGCCTATGAGCATCGTCTTTTGATCATCAATGTAGCCTACGTAGCAGATAATTGCGGGATCGTCTCGAAAGCATCTATCTCCGTGAATCTCGTAGTAATCGCGCATGATGAGGCGCACGTAATCCAAGGCGTAAGGGCGATCAGGATGGCGGGCTAGTTGGAGCTTTTGGTAGTCGCTAAGATTTTTATAGGTTTTTGCCACCTCTTTTTGCAGCTCTTTTTCCAAAATCTCGATGGCGGCTTGATCGGCTCTCGCTTTTGCGGCCTCTAGCTCGCTCTCAATATCTTGCAAGCGCTTCTCAAAGTCAAGATATGTAGCCAATTTACACCTTTTTAAACACTACTACGCCGTTAGTACCGCCAAAACCAAAAGAGTTGCTCATGGCCACTTGGATGTCGGCTTTTCTCGCCTCGTTTGGCACATAGTCGAGATCGCAGTCTGGATCCGGCTCCTCATAATTGATAGTTGGCGGGATAATGCCTCGATCCATCGCCATGAGGGTAACAACCGCCTCTATCGCGCCAGCTGCACCAAGGCAGTGAGCGGTCTGTCCTTTGGTAGAACTGACTGGAGGACATGCCTCTTTGGAGCCAAAGAGTTTCTTGATGGCCATCGTCTCATACCAGTCATTATACTTAGTGCTCGTACCATGCGCGTTAATGTAATCAACCTTTTCGACTCCAGCCATATTCAAAGCCGCACGCATCGCTCTATATGCACCCTCACCCTCGGGAGCCGGCGTGGTGATGTGATTCGCGTCGCCGCTTTCACCGAATCCTACCAATTCAGCGTAGATTTTAGCACCGCGCGCCTTAGCAGACTCATACTCCTCAAGCACCAAGGCTCCACTGCCCTCACCCATTACAAACCCGTTTCTCTTGGCATCGAAAGGACGAGAGGCATGTTTTGGATCGTCGTTGTAGGTGGAGAGCGCTTTCATAGCGGCAAATCCGCCAATCCCAATGGGACAAATCGCAGCTTCAGCTCCAACAACCAACATTCGATCGGCTCCTCCTAGCATGATGGTCTTGGCTGCCTCGGTGATGGCGTGCGTACCCGCTGCACATGCAGTAACACTAGAGAGATTTGGACCTTTGAGTTTGTGTTCGATCGAAATGAAGCCTCCTAGCATATTCACAAGTGCGGAAGGGATGAAAAATGGGCTAATGCGCCTAGGACCTCTAGTGTTGCAAATAACGGCATTCTTCTCAATCGTAGTCAAACCACCAATACCAGAGGCTGAGCTTATGCCAAATCGCTCCCGCTCCACATTCTCATCGATGCCGGCATCTTCGATAGCCTCTTTTGCGGCTTTAATACCAAGCTGGATAAATCTATCCGCTTTTTTCACGTCTTTTGGATCCATTATAGTCGTAGGATCAAAGTTCTTCACTTCTGCAGCGATGCGCACGCTCTGATTTGACGCGTCAAAGAGCGTTATGGTATCTATGCCCGTTTGCCCATTTACAATGGCTTCAAAGGAGCTCTCTTTATCGTGCCCCAAAGCATTAATCATTCCAAGACCTGTAATAACGACTCTTCTCAAAATCTCTCCTTGGGCTTGAACTCTAATGAATCTACCGCGATAAATTCATTAAAATCAAGCCGGGACAAACCCGGCGATTAAGATTTATGATCTTCGATATATTTTACAGCGTCTGCCACTGTTTGGATCTTTTCTGCATCCTCGTCGGGAATCTCGATGCCAAACTTCTCTTCAAGAGCCATGACAAGCTCCACGACGTCAAGGCTGTCTGCTCCAAGATCCTCTACAAATCTTGATTCTGGCTTTACCTCGTCTGGATTTGCGTTGAGCTGCTCAACTACTACTTCTTTTACCTGCTCAAAAATGTCTGCCATTTTTTCTCCTTCTAAAATGTAATCGCCCAATTTTAACAAAAAAAGATTTAATTTGATATTAGCTACATATACATGCCACCATTAACCTTGAGCGTCTCACCAGTGATGTAAGAAGCGTGATCGCTAAGTAAAAAAGCCACAGTTTGCGCCACTTCCGTCGGATCGCCAAAGCGTCTAAGAGGAATTTTGTCAATATAGCTTTGCTTAATCTCGTCTTTGAGCGCATTCGTCATATCCGTCGCTATAAAGCCTGGAGTAATGGCATTGAAGCGAATGTTCCTAGTAGCGCCCTCTAATGCGAAAGATTTGGTCATAGATATCATTCCACCTTTGCTGGCACTATAGTTCACCTGCCCGGCATTGCCACTCTCGGCCACGATAGAGGAGATATTGACCACGCTGCCAAAGCGCTTCTTGCTCATTACTTTCAAAGCCTCCCTGCAGCCAACAAACGCACTCGTAAGATTGGCTCGCAAAACGCTCTCGAAATCCTCCACACTCATCCTGATAGCTAATTTATCCTTAGTGACGCCTGCGTTATTGACGAGATAGCTGAGCTCTCCATCGCTTTGCACTATAGTCTTTATTGCGTCCACAAAAGCCGCCTCATCGCTCGCGTCAAAGCCAATCACCGCAGCTTCACCGCCGGCAGCTTCGATCTCTTCTTTCAATCTATCCGCCTCTTCATGGCTGCTTCTATAATTAATCCACACTTTCAAGCCATACGAAGCCAGCACCTTTGCTATCGACGCGCCGATACCTCTACTTGCACCCGTAATCAAAACGTTTTTACCACTGAACTTCATCACTCCCCTTTTATCGAAAATTTAATTAAATTTTAGTAACATTTCACTTCAAATCAGATTAATTATCTAGGTCTGCGATGCTATACTATCTATATAAAACGTTTCATTTTAACCTATTTCAATATATTACCGTAAGAGCTGGATTTGCTTTTTTTATCGCTTTTTTTGCCACGCTTTGGCTCATGCCAAAATTCATTGCCTGGGCGAAGAGAAAAAACTCCTACCAACCTATCTACTCTTTAGCTCCCGAAAATCACCAGGTAAAGCACCTTACGCCTACCATGGGAGGCTTGGTCTTTAGCCTATGCACCATATTCGCGGCAATCATTAGCGCAAAACTCTCCAATCCTTTCGTCATCGGTGCAATTTTACTCATTGCAGGCTTTTTGATAATCGGCTTCATAGACGACTGGAGCAAAATTTCAAAAAAATCGAACCAAAGTGGACTTACACCTCGCCAAAAGTTTCTTTTGCAAATTTTCGTGGCTGCATCTATCTCGATTTTTCTCTCTTTTTATCTCGATACTCATCTTTATATCCCTTTTTACAAATACCCTCTGTTCGATATGGGCATTTTCGCACCGGTTTTTTGGACGATCGTCATCGTAGCCACATCTAACGCCGTTAATCTCACCGACGGGCTCGATGGCTTGGCAACCGTACCATCCATCTTTGCCCTCGCAACGCTTGGAATATTCGCCTACCTTACGGGACACGCAATTCTTAGCAGCTATTTACTTTTGCCAAAGGTCTCCGGGGCTGGGGAGGTAAGCATCGTAGCGGCAGCTTATGCTGGCAGCCTCATCGGCTTTTTGTGGTACAACTGCCATCCCGCGGAAGTCTTCATGGGCGATAGCGGCAGCCTCACTCTTGGGGCTTTCATTGGATATCTGGCAATCATAGCAAAGAGCGAGATATTGCTCATCTTGGTAGGAATCGTTTTCGTAATGGAGGCTCTTAGCGTCATCATCCAGGTTGGCAGCTACAAACTAAGAGGCAAGAGAGTCTTTTTGATGGCACCGCTCCATCACCATTTTGAAAAGAAAGATTGGCAAGAGAGCAAAATCATCGTACGCTTTTGGATTATTGCATTCATCGCCAACATCATCGCACTCATTACCATAAAGATTCGCTGATGATCGCTCTTTTAGGATATGGCAAAACCACATCGGCCTTGGCAAAAAAGATACAAGACGCCCACTTTTTCGAAGAAATCGAAAAAAGCTATAAAGATAGCGAGGGATTTTTGCATCTGCCATTTGTAGAGTACGATCCTGCACGCTACATCCAAACGATCGTAAGCCCAGGCATCCCACCCTCGCATCCTGCTGTACGAAAAGCCTCAAACCTCATAAGTGAGTATGACTACTTTGCTTCTGCCATGCCCTTTAGCATCTGGATAAGCGGCACAAATGGCAAAACAACCACCACCCAAATGATAGCCCATCTTTTAGGCGACAAAGCGGCAGCGGGAGGCAACATTGGCACGCCGCTTGCAAACCTCCCTCAAAAACCGATATGGGTACTGGAAACCAGCTCCTTTACGCTGCACTATACAAACATAGCCAAACCAAACATCTACGTGCTTTTGCCAATAACTCCTGATCATCTCAGCTGGCATGGAGGCTTTGAAGCTTATGAAGCGGCAAAGCTCAAACCTCTGTCTTGGCTAAGAGAGGGCGAAGTGGCGATCGTACCCAAAAAGTATGCCAATACACCATCCAAAGGAAGGATCATCGGCTATGAGGGGGCTGAGGATTTGGGCAAGATCTTCGGCATAGAGTTGGTGAAAATCGGTTTTCAAGGTGCGTTTTTGCTGGATGCCGCCTTGGCTCTTACGGTGCAGAAGATTTTGTATAATCGTTTGGACTACGAGGCTATCAACGCTTTTACCATCGAACCTCATAAACAAGAAAAAATCATAGATAAAGCTGGGCGAGTATGGATCAACGACAGCAAAGCCACCAACATAGACGCCACGCTGCAACTCCTAAAAAATTACAAAAATAGCAAAATCTACCTTATACTCGGGGGTGATAATAAGGGAGTATCCCTTGAGCCACTTTTTGCACATCTTAACAACATCGAAATATTTGCTATCGGTAAAGCAATGCCCCATATTTGTGAACTCGCGCAAAAATACCGTATCCCATGTCATGCTAGCCAAACGCTCCAAAACGCTATAAACCTCATCAAGCAAAAACATACCAAGGATACGATAGCTATCCTCTCTCCAGCATGCGCCAGCCTCGATCAGTTTGCAAGCTATAAGGAGCGCGGAGAGGTATTTAAGCAGGAAGTTTTAAGCTGATTTTCAAAATTTTTATGTATAATTTCATTCAACTTACAAAGGCCAGATAGCTCAGTTGGTAGAGCAAGGGACTGAAAATCCCTGTGTCGGCGGTTCGAGTCCGCCTCTGGCCACCACTTCCAAACCCCCATAGAATCGAATTTCCAGAACATTTCGACAAAAGTTTAAGATTCAATGAAAAGCTGATTAGATTGCCTATAGGTAACCAAAATTCAATCTCTACAAAATAAAAAACTTCTGCTCCCTTACCCTCACCTCACTCCAAAAGCTCAATTTCGCCTGCACGGCTCTCAGACCCAAAGTATCCAGCAGCCGCCAGGTGAGATGACACACCCCAAGATCCAAACCAAATATACTGAGACTATAGGGCTCTCTATCTTCAAAAATCTCTTTTGTATACCATACCCTAAGTAACTCATCATATCCAAGCAGCGTATCAAATACCAGAATTTGTGGCTCGATCTCATAGTCACTGATTTTCTTGCTCTCTAACTTTTTGAGCGTAGCCAAGAATCTATTGTAAAGATCTTTTTCGATTTTTCGAAATATTCTGTCTTTTTGCTTGATAATTGGAACGAGGTTCTTTTTGTACTCCTCCCTAGCTTTTTCAAACCCATCAATACTGATAGTTTTGCCATTTTTCATTAGCTCACACTCTTTCGTCACAGTTACGCCAAGCTCAGTAAAAGTAAAAGGCAA
>WGBC01000087.1 GCA_015494535.1 Nitratiruptor sp.
AGAGTAAAAGAAAGCTTCTTTTGTTCATAGGCCTCTTTTTTAGCGCTATTTTATCGAAATCGTACTTGTGATTGGGTTATATTCGCTTCTATATCCAAGGGCACCCACAAAAGATTGCCCGCAAAACCAAGCCCCTCAAATTTGTAAGGGTGGTGGGTATGTGCAGCAACATAGATCCAATCATATGACCCTGGAGCATAATGAGTAAAATAGCCATCTATAGCAAAACTTTTACCAGCAAAGTTTTGGCCAAAAGGATCACTGCTTTGGCCAAAATAGATCAAATCACCTTGTATTTGGATATTGTCAAAAGCGTTGATAAGTAGAGGATCCCATCGCAGATAGTGGCCATTCATACCGGCTAGTTTGGCCACTATTTTCTTGTCACTAGAGATATAGAGCCAATCATACGCCCCGGGGCCGTAATGGACAAAATAGCCAGCGATTGGAAAAGATTTGCCTTTGACCTGCCGCTCTACCTTCATAGCGATCGCCATCTTTACCGCATCGTCCGCATCTACCAACCCATATCCGAAATAGTCGTTGCGACTGTTTTCATACGGAATAGTCCCAATTTTCTTGGCCGTTTTGGCCAAAATCTGTGTGATCTGATCTTTGGTCAGATCGGGATTTCTTTGTAGCATCAAGGCTATCACACCACTAACTTGCGGAGCGGCTGCAGAAGTACCGTTGAAGCCAGTGATATCGGTAGCGTAGCAGTAGTTGGGATGGCCAAAGCTGCCATCGGCATAACCAAGAGGGCCTGAGATATCGGTAGTGGTGATGGCAAGATTGCCTCCACCACTTGGCGCTACGAAATCGAGCGCCGGACCATAGTTGCTGTACCAGGCGATATCGCCATAATCATTGACGGCTCCTATTGCCAAGACATCGGGCAGGGCCGACTCGTCATCGGCCCAGTACCACTGACCTCTTCCCTCATTGCCACTAGCAAAGACTATTGGGACACCTTTGCCTCCCCGCCCCTCTGTGGCCAGTTTATGGATGATATAGCGTACAGCATCGGCCACATCATAAGTTCCCCAGCTGCAGTTGATCACTTGAGCTCCCATCTCATCGGCAAACATGAAGGCCTCCAAGATGGTAGAGACATAGAGAGGCCGATCCTGGCCGCTTGCGTAGGAGCCGATGAGCTTGATGCCCAAAAGATCGCTTTCATAAGCGATGCCTTGGACACCGATGCCATTTTTGCGTGCCGCTATAAGCCCAGCACAAGCTGTCCCATGGATCTCATAAGGATTATCATATGAAGCGTTGGCATCCATATCTATCAGATCGGTCTGGGCCGCAAAGGCACCTTTTAGATCCGGATGGGATAGATCGAAGCCATTGTCGATCACGGCTACTCGCACACCCTTGCCGCTGGCATACTGCCACGCCTCATACACATCCATATCCACATCCGGTACGGCTCCATATTGGCCCCAGTTGTACAGGTTCCATTGTAGGGGATCAAAAAGTGGATCAAATGAGCGCTTTTGGGGCTCGATCAAAAAGTCTGGATGCGAATAATAAACACAACCGCTCTCATAAATAGTATTGGCAAGCTCCAAAGCCTCTCTTGGACTGCGTGCAAAAAGGAGCGTATCGCCGCTGCGCAGCTTTTGATATTTTTTGTTATGCGTAAATTTACGCTCGCAAGAGATATTTTTGAAACGGCACAGCACCCTTTTGCCCACACCAAGCTTTTGGCCCTTTGGAGTGAGAAAATAGCGAACAGACAAGGATTTAGTAAAGGATGGCAAAGGTGTGAGAGCTATTTTGTGACCATTGGAGTAGTATTCGTATGCAAAAAGAGGAAAAAAGATAAAAAAAAGAGAGATCTTTTTCATTTACTAAGATTTTGGGGCAAAAGCCCCAAAAGGTTTACTTGACCCACATACCGTGTCCGGCAGTGATGCTTTGTGCAGTTGAGTATTGACCAGCTGCTGGATCGTATGGCCATACGGAATTGACGCCAAGAGCGGACTTGACTTCATCTTTGGTAGTATCGAAACTTGTACCGATAAGATTCCATTTGCCAGCTACGAGGTTGTTTTGGATCAGCGTCCACTGAGCAGCTTTATCGGCTACTGTTGGGACTGCACTGTATGTAAGCGTTCCACCTTGTTTGTCGGCTTTGACCCAGTATCCTTTTCCTACTTCGATCTCGCTATTGGCCGCTACATAGTGATAAGCAGCGCTATCGAATGCCCATACTGTTTTGCTTGTGAAAGTATCCAGCTTGGATTTTGGCATATTTGCAGGTACTGGAGTAGTGATCAGGTTCCACTTGCCGGCTACGATATCGACAGAACCACTCACCTCTGAAGGAGTCTCAGAAGCCACTTTAGCCACTACATTGACATCTTTGGTATCGGTTACAGTTCCCGCAACGTTTCTTAGAGTAATAGAAGTGCTTCCGAGATTGACACCTTTGATCACATAGTTTTTGCTTGAGTTCAGATCGCCACCAGTTGAAATTGGGCCAGTCAAATCAGCAGTACTATTTATTTCATAAATAGCAATTTTGGTTGGATCGGAGATAACTACCTGAACAGTAGTGTCATCCATCAATTTATCAAACTGATCGTATGCTTTGATGGCAAGAGGAATGTAGCTGCCTCGAATAACGCTATTTTTGACAAGAATCGCTTCTACTTTATGAAGGACTGGTTCATTGTTAACCACTTTGACACCGATATCTTTTGGATCGACAAGAGCCGCTGTGATACTGATGGTATCGGTTTTTGGAGGAGTTACGGTGCTATAATTGAATTCAGCCACATTTGAACCATTGAGCTCCAAGGATTTTGTACTAGAGAGGAGCTGGCTGCTCAAGCTCACAGTTCCTTGCTTGATAGCGTTGCCATAAGTATCTTCAAGGGCTACCAGATAGAGGTTGCTCAGACCAGCTGTGGTGACGTTTGTCTCGTTAGCATCGAAAACCGCTGTCTCGTTTTGATTGAGATCTACAGTAATGTTGCTGATTTGTGGAAGATCGGACTTTTCTACTTTGATATATTTACCTTCGATCGTTCCACCATAGACTTCTATCTTCTCTGGATCGGCGGCAGTGACGCTCATATTTCTATCGAGATTAACTTCCAATGGAGCATACGCTTTGTCGGTACCCGCATACTCGATTCTAAAACTATCGTACTTCGCAGCTTTTTTTAATCGAACAGCAAAACTTTGATTTCTATCGTTGCTACTATTTTCTACTACGGTAGATACCGTCTCATTTGGAACGGTGAAGCTATCTGGAAAGACTACTTTGATAGATTTGCCATTGATAGAAAGACTCTCAGTAGTATTGTTCTCTTGAGCGTATACCTTGAAAGGCTTAGGAGTATTTCCGTCTACCGTAGCAAATCTAAAAGGATTACCTGCTTTTGTTTCATTGGAATCAGGAGCAACAGTATCTTCTAAAATCACATTAGTAGTATCTAAAATTGGTGCAGAAGAATTCCAATCAGTAATATTTGTAGCCAAAACAGCTTTATACGCTTTGACACTAGCTGAACCACTGTCAAGATCATCTGCAGTGGCAGTTACCGTAGCGGTTTTTGCAGATGTCAAAGAGAGCAGATCTCTATCTTTTACACTAAGAGTTGCTTCCTCACAATCATCGTTTACTGGAATCGTCAGCTGATCCGGATTGATTGTGAAAGCATCCTTGTCATTGAGATCCAAGGCGACGACTACGCCATTTTGTCCTTTGTTCTCAACAGTATTGCCATATTTATCTGCAAGACATACTTTAATCGTAGCGTTTTTATCCTTATCTGTAAGTTTATAGATATATGGAGTATAAGAAACTACACTCAATTTCTTTGCATCAAGAGGATTAAAGCAGACTTTATAGGTTTCAGAAATCGCTGTATAGTTGCCATCAATCTTCACAGCTTCCGTATTGTCTGTAGGTGCTAATGCTTGAAGCTTATAACAGCCAACTGTAGTGATTGTCTCATTTGGAATGGTCACATAGGCCACACCGGCGTTCATTTGGCCAGCAAAAGTGCCTACTACCTCTTTTTTGCTATCGATCACTCGAACTTTGACAGGAGAGTTTTGTGCTGGTTCTTGTGGATCATCTGCTTCAGTATCCTTTGATGTAATAGCTTCTACTTTGACGGTAAATCCTTCTCCAGCACTCAAGTTTTGATCAGGAGTCTTGGAGTAGTTGCCATCATAATTAAACTCATGGGCTTGATCTACGAGAGATTGGTAGCTAATGATCTCTAGTCCCTTTGCTTTGTTTGCAGGAGGCACTACGCCAATCTCTATAGATTTGGCCGGTAAGATCTTCACATCACCTTCAGCATCTTTGATAAGTACAGAGACACTGACCTGATCGGTTCCAAGCGCATTTTCATTGACAACAATAAAAGCATGTCCATTGTTCACATTAGCGTCTTGACAAGTTCCAAGTGTCGCTACACATTTGGCTGTCACTGTATTGCCATAGAGGCTTTCACCAATATCCAACGATCCGTCAGCCTTCAAAAGATCCAGACTGATAATGACTTTTTTGCCAACTGTAATGCTATTTACAGCCGGTACGATACGAAAATCGGCTGCATCGGTATGGTCCACTACACCTTGTGTCGCCAGTGCAGCACTACTCAGTAGCCCGGCTGCAGCGATCGAAATGAGACCTTTTCTCATTAGACTTCCCATTGTCTCTCCTTCGGTAAACTTTTAAGAATTTGCAAATTCTTTTGGACTTACATGGCTTTGCCAATGCCAAAACATTGCACTCTTATTAATTCTATAACAAATATCATTAAAAGTGTATAAACTACAAGTAAATCTATAGAAATTATTAACCTTTTTTTGGTAATTTGTGTGTTACTTCAAAGGAGAGAGATGAAAAAGTTTGCCATTTTTACTCTTTTTGCCATTTTTGGTTGGGCTCAACCGCCTACACCTCCTTCCATTCCCTTACCAAAAGAGTGTAAGACAATTCCCCCTATGATCATATTCTTGCCACCTCCTATGGAAAAAGAGCTGATACCATGTAAAAACGTGGTCTTTTTGCCCTCTTTAAAGAGCGTAAAAAAGAAATTTCCAAAAGCTGTAGATGTCAAGCCGACAAAAGGGTTTGAACGGCTTTATACAATTACGCTCGATAACAACGAGACCCTTTTTTGCAACAAAGAGCTCTCGCGATGTATCAAAGGAGAGCTTTTACGGTGAAGGAGGAGGGGGAGGGAGCTCCTCTTTGAGCCGTTTGATATTTTGTGTTTTTTTTGAATAAAAAGATCGATAAGCTTGATCGGTTATGGGAAGTTCTTGGCGAGGCTCTACTTCAATGGAAGACTCTTTTGGCTTATTATCAGAAGCTGTGGAATAGTCTTGAGGCTTCGCCTCAATAGCAGATGATGTATGCATGGATGTAAAAGATGATGCGCTCTTTTTGAGGGCAGTAGCCGTAGAAGTGCTCGAAAAAAAACTGGATGAAGAGTTTTGACCGCTTCTTTTTTCTTTTTTTATGTTTTGATACGAGATAAGAGGTTTTGTGCTACTTGCGCCACTCTGCTCCTGAATCAATAGATTGCGAGAACTTGCTGAAGAATCCATCAATACAAACCCAACAACGCCAAGAGCTAGCAATACAAACAGAAGCAATAAAACATTTTTATTCACTGGCTATCCTTGCAAGACGCTCAATATTGCTCAGGCTCGCAGTATGCAAAATAGCCACATCCAAAATCCCGTTTCGATAGAGCTCTGCTATCTTTTTATCGGAAAGATTTTTGATCTTTTCTTGGTCTACAATCAAAAAGTGCTCAAAAATATAGCGCTTTTCTCCAACTTCTATGGTGATATCCACGGGCTTGAGAAGTTCCAATGTATCAAAGACTCTCAATGCCTTTTTGGTCCGCTGCAGATCCGCATAGACCTCTTCTACAATTTTTACTATCTTTTGAGCGTCTTTGGTAAGATTGCCTTTGGTTGTAAAGAGCTTTTTGGATCCAGGATATTTTTGCTGCGCCGTCTCATCTATCACCAATGAAAAATTTCCATTATAGTTGGTGATAGAAAAGGGATACACTCTCAAAAGGGCCGGAATGTAACACTCTTTCTTAAAAGAGCCTTTATCATCGATAAAAAGGCTTTTATCTTCTGTGATACCCATCACGGCAAAAGGAAGCACATCACCTTCTTCATCTTTGATAAAAAATATAGGATAGCATTTTTGCGCCTCGATGATTTCACGAGATCCTATAGGGATAAAAGCCGCTTCTTTGGCAAAAAGAAAATCTGTAACCTGCGGTAATGTCAAAGTAGAATCTGTAGAGACTACAAGCTTGGGCTGTTTGAATATTTTTTGGATCACTTATGACCTTTGAGAGAGATTGCCCCAAAGGGGGCAGAGATTATTAGGCTCCTGGAGGTGGAGGAGGCATCTCTTCTGAGCTAGAAGAACTACTTGCTTGGCTTGAACTACTGCTTGAGGAACTGCTTTCTCCTGGAGGTGGAGGAGGCATCTCTTCTGAGCTAGAAGAACTACTTGCTTGGCTTGAACTACTGCTTGAAGTACAAGTATTTCCTGCACCGGGTATCTCTTCACAAACGCTGCTAGAAGATGCCTCGCTAGAGCTACTGCTAGATTCTACGCTTGAAGATTCACTACTGGATGTAGCCTCACTTGAACTGCTGCTAGTTGCTGGCAAGCTTGTAGTAGTATCTCCTGGCACAGGCAAAATACCGCCTGCAGAGCTTGAAGTACTGGCTGAACTTGAAATACCACCGTACACACCTGTATATTGTCCAATATACTGTGTAGCTACCATATCGTAATTGCCTTCTGCATTATCCAAAGCATCTTTCAAAGGAAGAAGAGTGCCTGGAAGAACATCTTCGACAGTTTTACCGCTTTTGAATGCAGCTACCAGTTCTGTAAGAGAAGCGATAC
>WGBC01000088.1 GCA_015494535.1 Nitratiruptor sp.
AGAGGCTGCATCCTATATAAGAGTGCATCCAGATAGCATTTACAAGCTCATCAACGATGGCACGTTTATTCTCAATAAGCACTACTATCGCCCAAAAGGACTCAAAATTATCCGCATCAAAAAAAGCGCGCTGGATGAATTTATGATGAACTCCGAAAGCGAAGCAGAAAAACTTGCAAGCGAGCTTTTAAAAGATGTGTGCTAAAATGCAAAAGTCTGCTGGCGCCTTCGCAAAAGGAGGTGCAAAAATGGCTTCCGTTTTCAACAGAAACGGCGTTCTTTACATTCAATACATCCACAACGGGCGAAAAATCCAGCGCAGCACGCGACTCAAAGATACCAAAGAGAATAGACGCTACATCGAAAAGGAAGTAATCCCGGCGTTAGAGCGCAAACTTGCCTATGGGATAACCGAGGATAAGCGTCTTATTAAGTATGCCAAAATTTTCCTGCAGCAAAAAGAGCACCTCAAAACCTACGACGAGATCGAGAGCCAAACCGAAAAAGTCCTTGCCTATTTTGGCGAAAATACCGATATAGACAAGATAAAAGCGTCGCAAATCAGGATGTGGCTCAATTCGTTTCATAGGAAAAAATCCACAATAAAAAAGTACAAAGGCATACTCAAAGGCATCTTCGACATCGCACTCGAAGATGAAGTGATAGACAAAAACCCAGTGCCCGCCATCAAGCTCAATATCAAAGAGGATAAACCAGACATTGAGCCGTTTACGAGCGAAGAGGTGCGCTTGCTGCTGAGTAAATCGGATGGCTGGCTTAGAAACTTTTTGGGCATAGCCTTTTACACCGGCATGCGCACTGGAGAAATTATTGGTTTGATGGTTGGCGACATCTATGACGATTACATTATGGTGAGTCGATCCATCCGCAGGGGCGTTATATCCACAACTAAAACGGGCAAAGAGCGCATCGTACCAATCTTGGAGCCTGCAAGAGAGTTTATAGAGAGCCAGCTCAAAATTGCAAGAGCAAAAAAGACGCTCTATCTCTTCACAGATGAGAATGGCCACAATTTTCACTCGACTTGGCAGCTTCGACCATTGTGGAAAAATCTGCTGCGTGCTTGCAAAATTGCTGACAGGAGACTCTACAACACAAGGCACACTTTTATCGTCTCCATGCTCAAATCCAATGCTGTCTCCGTACTCGAATTGGCGCAGATTGTAGGACATAGCAGCCCAGAGATGATCTACAAAAATTACGCCCGCTACATCAAAGGTGAGCAACTCAAAATAAACCGCTCTTTGGACCCATTTGCTGACAATTTTGCTGACAGTACAAACCTTAAACGAGATAAAAAGGCTTAGAAAGCCCCATAGATGGTGGTGTCCCGGGCGGGATTCGAACCCACGACCTTCGGATTAGGAATCCGATGCTCTATCCTGCTGAGCTACCGGGACCCACAGATGTATGTTACGTCAGTTTTGGCGAAAGCTTCGTGAGGAGTATCGGGAAGAGTTTCGAGTCTGTCTCCAGGATGAAGCTCTATCTCTTCGGATCCTTCTATGATGACAAGTGTACCATCTACGATCCAGCGTACTTCATAGTGTGGATGGGTATGGAGAGGATATCTCGTTCCTTTTGTATCTCTCCAGATAAAGACATTTGTAAAGCCCTCCTCTTGGAGGGCTTTTTTGATCTTCTCTTGATCGATAGTATTGGTATGAACGACCTTAGCCATTTCGTTTTTTGACAATCTCATCGGCAACGTTTTTAGGTACCTCTTCGTAATGGTCGAATTCCATTGAGTAGGTTCCTCGTCCTTGTGTAAAAGATCGAAGATCCGTAGAGTATCCAAACATCTCTGCCAATGGAACCATGGCAGTGACGATCTTGTTGCCGGCTCGATCTTCCATACTGGCCACTTGGCCACGGCGTCTATTGATATCACCGATCACATCACCCATGTACTCTTCAGGCACTTCCACTTCAACTTTCATAATAGGCTCAAGCAGTACTGGATTGGCTTTTTTGGCAGCCTCTTTGAAGGCCATTGATCCAGCGATTTTAAAAGCCATCT
>WGBC01000089.1 GCA_015494535.1 Nitratiruptor sp.
AAGTGGCTATCGATTTGGGCTACATGGATGGCAACATCCGGGTGACCCTTGCTTACATACGCTATTCCCTCAGGGGCTGCTACGATGTTGAGCGAGATGATGCGCTCTGGCTCTTCTTTTTTCACTACATCTATGGCGTCGTGCAGCGATCCTCCGGTCGCTAGCATAGGATCGAGAATAATTGCGATGCGCCCTTGCAAAGAGGGAAATCTTTTATAGAAAATAGTGGGCTTGAAGGTTTTCTCGTCCCTCTTCATCGCCAAGAAGCCAACTTTCGCCTGGGGCAAAACTTCGCTTACTCCCTCCATCATAGGAATTCCTGCGCGAAGTATCGGGATAAAGACGATACTCTCTTGATCCAAAAAGCCAAATTCCTTTTTTCCTATCCAGGTATCGATCTCTTTTGACTGCAATGCCTCGCCACTCAGTGCTTTGTAGAGCAATAGTTGGGCAATTTTGGCGATGCGCGATCGAAACTCCGCGGCGTCGATGGATATATCGCGAATGGAGTTGACGAGATGTTTGATGAGAGGATGCTTCGACTCTATAGCTGCCATGCTGACTCCTTTGTGCAATAGTATAGTGAGTGCTATTAAAGTTGCATTAAATCTGATCTTCCTTTTGTTATAATCGAAAAAAAGGAGTTGCCATGGCGGACTATCCAAGCTCCTATCAAGAACCGGAAGTTATAAAAGAGAGTATATTTATCGGCTCTGAAGCGCTCAAAAAAGCGCCGGAAATCGTAGGGGTGCCAACAGGGATCGAAGGGTTGGACGATCTCTTTTTCACCGTCAAAGAGAAAAATGGCAAACTCCAGCAAGTCTCTCTTGGTGGCATCCCCAAATATAGCGTTTTCAACGTCACGGGCGTGAGCGATACTGGCAAGAGCCTCTTGGTGGAGCAGTTTGCGGTAGAGCAAGCAAGGAAAGGCTCGAAAGTCGCCTTCATCACGGTTGAGACCCCAGCAAATTTTGTGATCGCATCCATCAAGTATAGAGCCCTCGCGATGGGATACGATTTTGATGAGTTTGAAGACAATATCATCCTCATCGATGCAGCCAGCAATAGCAGGCTTAGAGAAAACATTCCCGACCTCTTGGCAACGCTAGCTTACGCAATCAAGGAGTATAAGATTAGCTTCACCATTATCGATAGCATCACGGGACTATTTGAGAACAAAGAGATGATGGCGAGATCCATCGTGAGGCGTATATTTAATTTCATGAAAAAGTGGTATCAAACCGCCCTTTTTGTCAGCCAAAAGAGAAGCGGGCACGAGGAGCTCAGCGCCGAGGCTGCAGGCGGCTATGCAGTGGGGCACATCGTGGATGGCACTATGGTGCTTGCCAAAGAGCTCATCGCTAGCCAATATGCCGCAAGGATGTATAAGGCAAAGCTAGGTGAAATTGTGCGGCTTTTTCGCATAGATGGGTGCAGGATGAGCGGGCATGATACCAAGACGCACTATATGGAGATTACTGAGACGGGAATTGTGAGGGTTTTGGGAGCGTTGGGCGATCAGTAAGTGTGAGAAATCACCAATTCTCGCTCATGCGAGTTGCAATTGCTCGCCGTGCGACCATCGTGCAAGGCGTATTAAAAAGCGCGAATAGCTTCGCAGCCCTTTGGGCTTGGCGCGCTTTTTTAGCCTAAGGCTACCATACGCCTTGCACATTGCAATTGCAAAGCATTCGCTCGATTTGTAATTTCCCACTTAAAATATGTATGAAGGAGGCAATTATGATAATTCTTAGCGATAACGAATTGACGATAGATGAAAAAGGTTTGGAGAGATTGGTAGAGAGGGTGTTTTTCAAAGCCATCGATCTCTTGGGGGGACTCAAGCAACTTGCGGAATTTCGCACGCTGACGTGGCTGCCAAGCTTGGCAAGAGCCGCGTTTGCCGTAGTGCTAAGAGAAGAGTACTTAAAAAGCGAAGACGACATCGCCGAGTATGTAGGGCTGACGCGCAACACCGTGCGCAATATCCTTAGAGCCGATCCGGATGCAGCAATGTACAAGATCCAGCATATCGATGAACTCACAGCAGAAGAGAAAAAAGAACTCAAAGTCCATACCGCGGGCGGCGTGGCAAAACTAGCCTACAAGCTAGTCAAAGAGGGGCAAGATAGCCAGACTATGCTGGAATTTTGTCATACGATGGCGGGAGAGGCGCTCAAAGCTGCAAGTTGTGAAAGCCCATGGGCTTACCTTGTGCTCAAGCATACAAAAGGCATAGGTTATCCTATTATGAGCGCAGATCTTTTGACAAGCAGGCTTGAGGGGTTGCAAATCAAAGGCATCGATGGCAAAGAGGTAGCACAAGGGCTTGCTTATCCTATCAAAACGCCTGCGCAGCTTTTGCATGAGATCAAAGAGTATCTTGAGGCTAAGGCGTGATAGAGCTTGTTTATAAAAACATGTGCCCCAACTGCGGGGGCGAGATTAGCTCATTGCGTCTAGCTAAGGGGCTGCTTTGCCAGCAGTGCCAGCCAGATGAGGGCGATCCATGCAGCGTAGCGGATAGAGCCTATGAAAAAGTTTGCGAATTAGAGGAGCGGATACAAAAATTTCGCACCTTTTTCAAAGAAAAGGTAGGCTTTGATCTAAGAAATTTGCAAGAGATGTGGGCGAGGCGCTTCTTTTTGGGGCGATCCTTTGCGCTTCTAGCTCCCACGGGGGTGGGTAAAAGCACCTTTGGGCTGGTGCTCGCTAGTTTTTTGCAAGAGAAGTCCTATCTTATTTTCCCTACTCATCTGCTTGCAAAAGAGGCTTTTAAAAGATTGCAAAGCTTTGGTGCAGATGCACTGTTTTACGACTCGCACGCCAGCCAAAAAAGCAAAGAGGAGACAAAGAGGCGCATCCAAGAGGGGAATTTTCATATCCTCATCACCACTACCAGCTTCTTATATCGAAACTTCCTCATTATCCCCAAAGATTTTGGCTTCGTTTTTGTGGATGATGTGGATAGCGTGCTTAAAAGTGCCAAAAATATCGATAAGATTTTGATGCTTCTAGGCTTTGATGAAGAGGATGTGCAAAAAGCTCTTAGCTTTATCGATGCCAAAAGAAAAGGTCTATCGCAAGAAGAGTTTGCCACGTGGCAAGAGGAAATGGAAAAAATCCGCCAAAAAGCGAGAGCCAGGCTCATCGTCTCAAGCGCCACGGCCAATCCAAAAAGCCGCAGAGTCTATCTCTTTCGAGAGCTTCTTGGCTTTGAGGTGGGCAGATCCAGCATTTCCATTCGCAATATCGTCGATCTCTATGAAGAGCCAGAGGATCTATGGCAAAGAGCCCTGGAGAGGATCCAAGAGTTTGGAGGTGGAGGGCTTATTTTTTTGCCGGGCAACGAGACAAAAGAACGCTTAGAGGAGTTTGTTGAGTTTTTGCAAGATAGAGGCATTGCAGCTAGCAGCTATGAGGATTTTAGTCCCGAAGAGTTTAGAGAAGGAAAAATCCAAGTAGTAATAGGGTTTGCCAGCTATCGCAACCCACTCGCGCGCGGCATCGATATGCCAGATATAGTGCGCTACGCCCTTTTTGTGGGCGTGCCAAAAATGGAATTTACCCTTGATATTTCACGCCACACCACACTCTATTACTTTCTCTTA
Organism: Nitratiruptor sp.; assembly: GCA_015494535.1. Taxonomy (GTDB): domain Bacteria; phylum Campylobacterota; class Campylobacteria; order Campylobacterales; family Nitratiruptoraceae; genus Nitratiruptor. Next base: position 3,612 of record WGBC01000089.1, read on the forward strand.
GCTCTCTTACCAGTTATCAAAGATAATAAATTTTTGCGTTATATTGCTTATCTCAAAAAACTGCTTTTCATCCCCACCGAGAGGCTGAGCGAGGAGGCTAGAAAGAGGGTTGAGGGCATTTATGAAGAGATAACAAAGCTGCTCACTGATGAATTTATCCAGCAAATCAACGAAAGCCCGGACATCTCCATCGTCAAAGAAGAAAATTTCAAGCTCATAACAGCCGATGTGACTGGCTACATCCAAGCAAGCGGCAGAGTTAGCAGGCTCTATGTGGGAGGACTGAGTCTTGGACTCTCGCTGGTGCTGGTAGATAGCCAAAAGGCATTTAAGAGTTTGCAAAAGAAGGTGCGCTGGTTTAGCGATAGCATAGTTTTTCAAAGAGTGGATGAGGTGGATCTCAAAAATATTTTGCAAAATATCGATGCGGATAGGGCAAAAATCAAAGCAGCCATCACTGGCAAGTTGTACGAGAGCAGAGAGTTTTTTACAACCTCTTTGGTCATCGTAGAGTCGCCCAACAAAGCCAGAACAATTGCAAACTTTTATGGCAAGCCCCTTGTGAGAGATTTTGGAGGGGTGCGCCTCTTTGAGGTGGCAAAGGAGGGTACGATCCTAAATATCGCAGCCTCAAAAGGACACTTGTTTGATCTCAATAAAGAGGAAGGCTTTTTTGGAGTGCGAGAGGGTTTCGTGCCCCTGTTTGAGCCAATTGATGATAGCAGGGCGAAAATCGTGCAGGTGTTGCGCGAGAGCGGCTTGGAGGTAAAAGAGGTGTTTGTGGCGACCGATCCCGACGTGGAGGGAGAGAAGATCGCTTTTGATACCGCTATGCAGCTGCGCCCCTACAATGCCAAGATACAAAGAGCAGAGTTTCACGAGGTGACCAAAAAGGCTTTTGATGAGGCAATAAAGAGTCCAAGATCGTTTGATGAAAATCTTGTCAAAGCGCAACTTATTCGCCGCATAGCTGATAGGTGGATTGGATTTAGCATCAGTCAGTATCTGCAAAAGAGGTTCGATAGAAAGAGCCTCAGTGCCGGGCGGGTGCAAAGCGCGGTGCTTGAGTGGATAGTGCTAAGAGAATATGAAGCAAGAGAGAAGATTTTTGTAGTAAGGGCTTTGTTTGATGGAATTTTTGTGGAGTTTGTCTTTGCAAACAAAGCAGAGGCGCAAAACTTTTATAACGCTTTGCAAAGCGTGCAGATTAGCTACAAAGATAGCACCTCCAAAAGCCTCTTTCGCGAGCCCTTTAGCACCGATGCCCTGCTTTTTGAAGCTTCAAACCAGTTGCACTTTTCTCCTACCAAAACGATGCAGCTATCCCAAGATCTCTTTGAGGCGGGCTTCATCACCTATCACCGCACGGACTCAACTAGAGTGAGCCCAGTAGGCATTGCCATAGCCAAAGAGTATATACTAGATCATTTTGGAGAGGAGTTCTTTGTGCCCCGCACCCATGCCAAAGCTGGGGGCGCACATGAGTCTATTCGCCCGACAAAAGCGATGGATGGCAAAGATGTAGAGGAGTTTGTGCGCCTGAGCAACGGAAGCGATCTAAGAAGAGATCATTTGAAACTCTACGATCTCATTTTTCGCAACTTCATCGCTTCACAGATGAAAGAGGCAACAGTCAATGAAGTGGTCGCGGTTGCTAGGGCTTTAGAAAAAGAAACGGAGTTTAGCTTCTATAGCGAGATTATAGAGCATGGGATCGATCTCATATGGCCAGTGCCATTGCATCAGATCTCTGAGGGTGATATTGTAGTGCAAAAGCAAAAGTTTGCGAGATCAAAAACCCCGCGCTACAGCTATGCCCAGATTATCAAGATGATGAAAGAGAGAGGCATAGGCAGACCATCCACCTACGCCATCACTATCCAAAAGCTACAAGATAGGCGTTATATTTTTGAAAGAAAGGGCTTATTGTTTGCCACGAAGTTAGGTATTGAAGTCTATGAGGAGCTAAAAGAGCATGAAGAGATGTACGCTTTCGTGAACGAGCATTATACTAAAGAGCTTGAGAGCCTCATGGACAAAGTAGAGCAGGGCAAGGCCGACTATGCTAAAGTAATAAAAGAGCTTTATCGAGCAATCAAGGAGAAACTTTATGCACACACTCTATGAAGATCTGTACTATCTCAAAGAGCGCATACAAGCGCCAGATCTCAAAGCAAAATTAGAAGATCTTGAAGATAAAATCCATAAACTTCGCACCAAAACCGGGCTCAAGATGCTTGTGAAAAAGAAAAAAATTTCCAAAGCAATCAAAGAGGTGGAGTATGAGGAGGAGTTAACGAAGCTGCAGATCGAGCTTAT
>WGBC01000090.1 GCA_015494535.1 Nitratiruptor sp.
AGAATAGTCCACCGATTCCTCTAAGCGTATAGTATGGATGCAATACTGTAACTGTATCGATGAAAGAGTATGCAAGGTTACCATACTGGTCAACCGCTCTCCACATCATACCTTGCGTAATACCAGCAATCCACATGCTTGAGAAGTAGAGCACGATACCTGTAGTTTGGAGCCAAAATTGCATTTCAAGAAGTTTTTTGCTGTAGATTTCTCTTTTGAAAAATCTTGGAGCCATGTGCATGATAGCAGCAATGATCATGAATCCAACCCATCCAAGTGTACCATCATGTACGTGACCTGGGATCCAGTCTGTAAAGTGCGCAAGCGCGTTTACAGATTTGATTGACTGAATTGGACCTTCAAGTGTACTTAGCATATAGAATGTTGATGCAAGCACCATGAACTTGATAAGCGGGTTCTCTTTGAGCTGTCCCCATTCACCTTTCATTGTAAGAAGCATGTTAAGGGCACTACCCCAAGAAGGCAAGATAAGGATAACACTGAAGATTGAACCCATTGTCTGCATCCAGTCTGGCACAGTAGAGTAGATAAGGTGATGACCACCAGCCCAAAGATAAACGAACATCAAACCCCAAAATGATAGGAGTGAGAGCTTGTATGAATATACTGGCTGACCAGACTCTTTAGGTAGATAGTAGTAGATCATCGCGATGATTGGCACTGTAAAAACGAATGCAACCGCATTGTGACCAAACCACCACTGTACCATCGCATCATTTGTTCCAGCATACATGCTCACAGAGTGGAGTGGATCACCCATGCCCGTAATGAGGTATGTTGGTACTTCCATATTGTTGAAAAGATAGAGCATAGCAACACCAAGGAAAGTCGCAATATAGTACCACATAGAGATATAAAGGGTTTTCTCTCTTCTAATACCAATAAGACCAAAAATAGAGATTCCCCAAAGAACCCAAATGAGAACGACAACAATATCAAATGGCCATTCGAACTGTGCATACTCTTTGGAAGTAGTATAGCGAAGAAGTAACGATACAACCGCTGCAAGAGCTCCTAGGAAGTAGAGCCAGAAGTGTAGTTTCGCCACACCTTGCAAAAATTTGCTCTCAGCAAGTGATACTTTTAGTACCCTTTGACCTACATAGTACCATGTCGCCCAAATACCGCTAAGAGTAAAGCCGTATGCCACAACATTAGTGTGAATTGGGCGCAGTCTACTAAAGAGCGAATACTCCCCAAAGATATAGTTTAGCTCAGGAAAAGCTAACTGAAAGGCGATCAAAACGCCGACACCCATCCCTAATATACCGAACAAAATGGCCAGATAGCTAAACCATTTTGCGACGGTATAATCATACTCAATCGCAGGATTTTGCATGTAATACCTCCTATAGAATTTGTCACAAAATTGACATACCTTTACGCGAATAATTATAAGAAAAAGAAGTTGTAATAAAGCTTAAACAACACAGAAAAGAAAACTAATTCTTTACTTAAGTTAACTGTAAGTTTATTTTGTAGCCAAGCCCCGAATAGTTAGCGATAAGCTCTTTATAGAGCTTTTTGCGTAGCCTCTTTACTAGCGTTCGCAGCGCATTTTCACTAAATTCTCCCTCTTGCCACACGTTCTTTTCAATCTCTACGAAAGAGACAATATGATCGCGATTTTTAAGCAAAAGATCTAAAAAGGCTTTCTCTTTTTTTGTTAAATTGATTATTTCACCCTCATGCATGACAGCGGCATTGCTGCCATCGTACAAAAATCCCCGCCCAAGATCTATAATGCTCTCTTTCTCCAATTTTCTGGCAAATATCTCGCACACGGTCTCCAAAAGCTTTTCTGGAGTGAAGGGTTTGACAAGGTATTTGTTGACACCAACATCTATTGCCTTAAAAAGCCGCTCCTTTTCACTATAGGCAGTGAGGAGTATGATAGGAATATCGCTTCTTTGGCGGATGTTTTGTGCCAACGAGAGTCCATCCATCTGCTCCATCTCGATATCGGTGATTACGCAGTCATAGCTATTTTCTTGAAACTTCTTCCACCCTTCAACCCCATTTTGCGCCGTATCGAAAACCGAAAAATCCTCTTCTAACACCTCTTTGAGCATCTGCCTAATTTGTGGTTCGTCTTCCACATAGAGTACTTTCAATCCTCGTAAGATCTCTTCACATTTCATCCTCTTGCCCTTTTTTCAATTTAATAATAAATTTCGCACCTTTTTTGCCATTTTTTACCTTTAATTCTCCCCCCATGCTCTGTTCGATAATCATCTTGGACATATACAACCCAAGCCCCGTGCCCTTTTTGCCATGCTTGGTGGTAAAATATGGCTCAAAAATCTTCTCCATTATCTCTTCATCGATCCCCCCACCACTATCTTCGATCTCAACGCGCACGAAATTTGGACAATCTTTCACGACAATAGCAATCTCTTTATCCTCCACACCTCGCTCCACTAAGACATCTTTGGCATTACTCAAAATATTCAAAATCACTTGCGAAAACTCGTTTTTGTAACCATAGACTTCCGGCTCCTTTGTAAAGCGCATGGAGACTTTGATACCGTTTTTCTTAAGCGTTCCCTCCATAATAGAGTAGGTATTTTGGATGTTTTCTACCACGCTGAAGGATTCTTTTTGCTTAGTTGGGCTGAAGAAGTTTTGAAAATCGCTAATAGTTTGTGACATCTTCTCCAAAATCTTGCTGCCTCTTTCATAGAGCCTATTTACCTCTTCATCGCAAGAGAGCTTTTTGATTTTATAAAACAAAATACCAAGCTCCATGAGTGGCTGTCTCCACTGATGAGCGATGTTGCCAAGCATCTCTCCTAAGGAGGCCAAACGGGCCTGCTGAAACATCATCCTATCTTTTTCACGGTTTTTGGCTACTTCATTTTTTACTCGATTCTCTAGTGTGAGATTGAGCTGGCGCAACTGCTTGGTTTTTTCTTCAACCCTCTTTTCCAACTCTTTATTAAGTAATTCCAATTCTTTCTCTTTTTTTTGCAGTTTCTCTTGCAGCTTCACACTTGCAGTCACATCATAGCGGATTGCCACAAACTCCACAATCTCACCATGCCAATCAAGAATAGGAATCACGGTGGTGTTGACATAAAAAGTTGAACCATCTTTTGCCCTATTTTTGACTGTCCCTTTCCAGATCTTTTTGGCTAGAATCGTATCCCAAAACCTTTTAAAATGCGCTTTTGGCACATCTGGATGGCGTACGATGTTATGGTTTTTGCCAATGAGTTCCTCTTTGCTGTATCCTGAAATTTTGCAAAACTCGTCGTTCACGTAGGTGATGATGCCGTTTATGTCGGTTTTGGAGACGATGTTGCTGCTATCGATCGCGTTTTTGTATTGGTGTAGCATGAAAGTGTTGTACTCTTTTGCCTTCTGCATGAAAAGATTGGAGATAAATTGTTCTAGTGTAGTTTTGAGCAGCTGCTCATCCATTGGCAAAAGCAGGTATTTGTCGATTTTTGCCTCAATTGCCTCATAAAGTTTTTGCGCATCTTTTTGCCCGATGTAAATCATCGGTGTATTGGGAGCTTCAGCCTTTATCTTTTTGCAAAAACCGAGATTGTCATCATTGGCGTAGATGATGATATCTGGTTTTTTTTCATGAAAGAGATCAAGCGCTTGCGAAGAGTCACTGCTTTTAAACAACTCCTTGCTATAGCTCTCGATGATAGGTAGGTATGAATTATTCTCACCCACATAAAGGATTGTAAATCGCTCTTTCATACCACTATTGTACAAAAATTAGTGACAAGTATGAATAGAAGCGTTGGGATCGGTAATGAACCAATAGCCTTTGTAAAGCAAATAGATCCCATACAACGCGATCACCAAAGATGCCAACTTAATCATTAAAAGCCTAAAAGAAGAGCTTTTTAAAAAGCCGGCAACTGTTCCTAACCCAAACATCACCGGCACAGTGGAAAGACCAAAAATCGCCATTACCACAGCTCCCCAAAAGGGGCTTCCGGTAGCAGCCGCGCTTGCAGCAAAAAAGTAGACTAAACCACAAGGCAAAAAGCCATTGAGCATTCCTAAAAAGAAGAAGCTCCAAAGCGATTTTGAGTGAATGAGCTTTGAAAATAGCGTGCGAAAAAAGCTATATTTTGTAAGATTTGCCTCAATGGAGGTCAGAAACTTTAGATTGCCAGAGAGCGATATGCCCATGAGGATCATGAAAATTCCAACTATAATATAAAGCGTGCCATGCATCGTTTTGGAGATAAGCATAATGGAGCCAAGGTATCCAAAGAGTGCACCAATAAGCATATAGGAGGTAATGCGCCCCAGATTGTAAAACAAGTGCGCTACACCTCCCCAGAGTTTACCTTTTGTAGGATCTACCTTCGCAGCTGTGTAGGCGATAACAAATCCTCCACACATCCCTACACAATGGCCAAGACTTCCTAGAAAAGCCACACTAATAATACTAAAAATATCAATAGCTTCTATTACTTACTCCTTAAAATCTTACATTAACATTCGCATAGAGATATCTTCCTGGCTCATTGATAAGCACAGGAGTTCTTCCACCAATGAGAGCTCTTCCTACATAAGTGTTATTTACAGCATATGTTTTATCAAAAAGATTATCTACACCTACATGTAATGTTACGTTGTCAGTCAGATCTTTACTGGCTTTAAGATTTACTACACCCCAACCTCCAACATGACGCTCACCATTGTCTGCATCATAATCTCTCCAACCAGCGCTCATAATCGATTCTGCCATCATATACCACTCTCCGTCATCATAACTCAATGCCAAGCGACCATGCATTGGTGGTATTTGGGCTAGATCATCATCATTTTGACCTGGAATAAGATCATCTTTTTTGCCTCTTTGATAACTAATTCCACCCTCAACCATTAAGTAGTCTCCAATCGCTCTTTGCAAAGAGAGTGAAGCACCATAGATATGTGCATCAATATTTGTCCATGTTAGATAATAAGCATTTGGATCTACATTGCCTTCGTTACTTTTGTATGCATAAATATAATCTTTAATATCGCTATAAAAAAAGTTTACATTAAAAGATGTATCAAAAATCTCCCCTTTATATCCAATATCTAGCTCTCTATTTTTACTCTCTTTAAGATCTGGATTACCTTTTCTACTCCAATTACCCATCATAAAACCAACAAAATAGAGTTCTTGTCCATCTGGCACTCTAATACCTTGCCCTAAACCTACGTAAATAGCATTCTTCTCATCAAAATTGTAATTTACCACTACATTAGCACTCAAATCATTATAGTTTTTGCTATGTTTATCTTTATAATAGTTTTGCACTGCTGCGATATTAGCAATTGTTGGATCATCAAATCTTTTTGCTTTAATATCCGTATTATCATACCGCAAACCAATTTGCATACTTACATTATCAATATTTTTTAATCCTTTCAAAAATATTGCACTATTCTTTGTTTCTACATTGGGTATTCTTACTTGTCGTGGTGTTTTAGAAGGTTCATTCAGACATATTCCATTCCATTTTCGCACACTTCCATCAAGTCCAACAGTCCATACAAATGAAGCAAGCTCAAAACTATTCTTAACCTTTGCTCCTTTAATTCGACTCTCTACATGGTGGGTGCGATACATCTTACCGCCCATAATTACAGCAGAATTACGAAACTCAGTGCCCATGTCGTGTTTGACGCTAGAATAGTATGTCTCAATTGTTAAAGCTTTAGAGTAGCGTGAAAGATTTTTGATAGTATAATTGGCATTAAGCATAAGTGTTTCATCCAATTGCGCATCCATCTGGAATGCTGGATAAAGAACATTTGTAGCTTTATCGCTATAGAGTGAGAGCTTTAGCGTTTGGTTATCTGCAATATTATATACCACTTTGGACCTGATTGCAGATCGTGTATAAGCGTCAAGATCTTTATATTTTTCTTGGTATGCATCAGGCGCAGTTTTACCTAAGGCATCCCAGTTTTGCTCTACCAAGGTTCTGCCATTACCATCCTCATACTGCTCACTATTTTCTCTTGTGATACCGATTTGCATCTTGAGTTTGTCATCACCAGCATGAAGATTCAAATCAAACTTGTTATACCCATAGCTACCAAGTGTTGCCTCTAAGTTGCCTCCAAATCCCTCTTGTGGATCTTTTGTAATAATTTTTATAGCCCCTCCCATAGAGCCAAAATTCTCCACATCAAACGGCCCTTCTAAAACTTGGATACTCTGAATGTCAGCAATTGAAGTATGCATCAAAGGTGGATCCATCCTATTGGGACAAGCTCCATACACCTTAGCTCCATCTATAAGCACATTAATATCATCCCTTTTAAAGCCTCGTAAAACTACATCATTACCTATTGCGCTGGCTCTAACCATATTGATCTCAGGAATATATTTAGAGAGAATCTCAGCAAGATCTTGCTGACGCGTAAATTTAACCTCATCAGATTGGAGTGTAGGAGTTTGTAGCTCTTCCTCTTCAATAACAACCTTTTGAATATCTAGCTCTGCGCCAAAGAGCGCTCCCGCACATAAAAGCGACAATACGACACCTTTTCTCATCTCATCTTCCTTTGATTAAGTATTTGAAGTATTATTACGCAGGAGTGTTAAGTAGAAATTAAAAAACTCCTCAAAAAGAGGAGTTAGGATGAAACTGGCATAAAGACTCTAACACACAAGTGTTAATTTTTCATAAATTATTTTCTTTGGCACTTCACAAGTTCAATATTTTTAATTGATTCCAAACGTCCCAATATCCTATCAAGCTCTTGGATATTTTTTTGGCACTCCTCTTGGAGTTTTTCCTTTTTCTCTTTGACAATATCAATTTGCTTTTGTAAATCATCAAGTGAAACCCTACAATCTCTTGCCAACTCCTCCTCTTTTTGGAGTACCCATTCTGTCATTTTCTTCAAAAAATCTAACATCGCTTTTCCTTTTCTTTCAAGATTAAATCCACAAACTCTTTGAATATGTAAGCACTCTCATGCGGCCCTGGACTTGCTTCTGGATGGTGCTGAACGCTAAAGACAGGTTCATCTTTGTAACGCACGCCCTCGATCGTGTTGTCAAAAAGGTTAATATGTGTGACTTCCGCTATCTCTTGAATATTTTCTGGCACGTTGTAATTGTGGTTTTGGGCGGTAATCTCCACTCTTTTGGTAGCTTCATTGCGCACAGGATGATTGCCCCCATGGTGACCAAATTTGAGTTTATAGGTAGGGTAGCCGTGAGCGATACTAAGCAGTTGATGGCCAAGGCATATTCCAAACATTGGAACTTTCGCGGCTAAAAGTTTTTGGATTTTTGCATGCACGTCTTTCAAAATTAATGGATCGCCAGGCCCGTTGGATAGAAATACCCCATCGATTTTTTTGGCAGCGTAATCGGCTATCACATCATCCACATCGTAAGTATGCGGTATAACTTCTACTTCTAAGCCCGCTTCTACGAGGTTATTGAGGATATTTCTCTTCACGCCAAAATCATAGACGTAGATTTTGGCTTTAGGGGTTGGCGCGCTTTTGTAGCGAAACACTCTTGCATCGTATGTGGCGCTAGTGTGGGCATAGGGCTTTTTAGTTGAAACTGTTTTGATATAATCAATCTCTTCAATGTGTGGGGCTGCGCTAAGAAGCTGGGCTAGTTCATCTTTATCGCTAATTTCGGTAGAGGCTATCATCATACATGCGCCCTTATCACGCACGACTTTTGTCAAAAACCTCGTATCAATATCGCAAATGCCCATCACATCAAATTGTTCGAGCAGCTCTTGGAGCGACTTTTGAGCGCGAAAATTGGAGTAGCGATGCTGATAGTTTCGAACGATTATCCCCTTAGCCCATGCAGCCCTGCTCTCGAAATCCTCACCATTGACCCCCACATTGCCAATCTCTGGCATGGTAAAAGTAACAAACTGCCCTGCATAACTGGGATCCGTTACAATTTCTTGATAGCCGGTCATGGAAGTATTAAAAACGATCTCTCCAGTCTTGGTCCCCTCTGCGCCAAAACTTTTGCCTTCCAAGAAGATTCCATGCTCCAAATAGATCCATACCTTTTTCATACCAGCATTCCTCTTCGTCTCAATTCATCCTCAAACATACGCTGAAATACCAATTCAAACTCCTCTGAGCCAGGGATGAGCTTTTTCTTGTAGTGACTGATTTTCTCAAGTACCACATCCTCAATCTCATCATAACTTCTAATATAATTCATGATGGAATCGAAAATGATATTTTTCACTCTATTATCTGGTACAGCGTAGTTGATGAGATCCTCTTCATACAATTTTCGCAAAATCTTGTGGGCATAGTCGTTGTATTTATCTTCATAATCCAAAATCACCCCATACTCTGGTGCCAATCGTTTCTTGATAAGCTTAAAAAGCTCTCTGGAGTCTGCTAAGTTATATTCGATCTCATCCTCGTTCTCTTCTATGATCTCTCGCACCCTCTCATCGAGTGCTGCTTCTTTCTTGAGCTCCTCCTCCAATACATCCCTAGCCGTATGTACTACCGGCTCTACGCCACGCGTGAGAGTTACAAGGGGGGAATTAAGCAGATCGATGGCAATTTTGTTGGCCACATATGGTGCGTGGGGAAGTCGTAATCTCATTGCCACTCCTATCTTCGTATAGTATCTTCTCTATCGGGGCTTGTTGAGATGAGAGTGATCTTTGTTTTGACCAGATCCTCGATAGCCTCTATATAGATCTTAGCACTCACAGGTAAATCCTCCCATTTTCTTGCGCCCTCAACCTTTTCCCAGCCATCAAACTCCACATAGACCGGTTGTACGTTTTCCAAATCACTTGGAACGTAGTAAATCTTCTCATTCTCATACTCGTAAGCGGTGGCTATTTTGATCTTTTCAAATCCATCCAATACATCGAGCTTCATGATGGCAAGTTCGTCACACCCATTGAGCCTGCATGCATATTTGGCTGCCACCGCATCAAACCATCCGCATCGCCTAGGCCTACCCGTAGTAGTACCAAACTCGTGTCCTTGCTCTCGCAGCCTCTTGGCATCTTCGCCGAACTCTTCTGTAGGAAATGGGCCGTTACCAACACGGGTGCAGTAGGCTTTGGCAATTCCTATAACCTTATCGATATCCTTTGGCGCCAATCCTAACCCCGTGCAGGCTCCTGCTGCGATTGTGTTGGAGCTTGTCACAAATGGGTAGGTACCGTGATCGATATCAAGCATCGTCCCTTGCGCGCCTTCTAACAAAATCTTGGCTTCACCTATCTCGATAAGCTCCCATAGATAGTTGGTAGCATCTATCACATAGGGCAGAAGCGCTTTTTGATATTGGCGCAACTCCTCCTGCAGTTCCTCTTTGCTTGGTATCTGAATATTCAATGCCTTGAAGTAGGCTTCGTTTGTCTTGAAGTAATCTAAGATTTTTTGGGTAAGCTTCTCAATGTCTTTAAGCTCTCCTATGCGGTGTCCTTGGCGGCTTACTTTGTCACTGTAGGCTGGACCTATGCCTCTGCCCGTGGTACCAATGGCGTTTTTGCCTCGAAGGCGCTCTTTTGCTTGATCTATCTCTTCATGATAGCGGAAAATTAGATGCGCCTTATCGCTAATAAGAAGCCTCCCATCAAGATCGTCAAACTGCTCCATCTCTTTGAGCAGTGCTTTCGCACTCACCACCACGCCATTGCCGATTATATTGGTAGCATTTTTATTCAAGATGCCTGATGGAATGAGATGCAAAGCTATCTTCTTGCCATCCACCACAATTGTGTGCCCCGCATTGTGCCCACCTTGGTAGCGGCACACCACATTGTAATCTTGAGCCAAAAGATCGACTATCTTTCCTTTTCCCTCATCTCCCCACTGGATTCCTACTATCAAATCAGCTGCCATCTACAACCTTTTCCAAAAGTGCTATTACGTTGTCCGTATATATCGCAAAGCCCGAAGCGTCTCTGCCCTCGCTCATATAGTCTCCGCCCATGGCAAGGGTTTGGTTGTCGCTAAAAAAACGAAAAAAGAGATCGTTATAATAGCGCATTTTCGCATAGTATAAAGGAGCAAAGATAATATTTTCATAAGAGATCTTATCTGCTAACTCTTGCATATTTGTAAGCTCTGTAGCAATTGCTTGAGGTACATCTTTTTTAATTGCTTGCAAGTCCTCTTTACTATAGAGATAAACCAGCCTTTGCAGCCAAGGATACTTGCTATGCAAAAGCTCATCCAAATCGGTGTCTTTTAAAATCTCATAAGATATGCCATACTCGTTTGCCAAAATCTCTGGGATCTTCATGTTTGAAATTTGCAGTCTTGGCGCTAAAGAGAATTTTTGAAAAAACTCTATCAAGATTTTTAGCACTTCTACGCTCGCTTTCTCTTCCAAAATCTCCGCACCAATCTGATAATATTCGTAGGTTGGGAAGCGGTAAACCGGCTGGATATAGAACCATTTTCTATGCTCCACGCTTCTGCCTAGCCTCTTGGTGATGAGCCTCACCACATCCACGGTGCTATCGGCTCTGATGGTAAGAAGCCTATTTTTCTCGTCGCCAAAGCGTATAAGCTGTGCATCATTTTCAAAGACTTCATGCTGGTGATAGGAAAAAAGAGGAGTGACAATCTCTTCAAAGCCGTTTTGCGTCAAAATCTCACTGGCAATTGACTCAATTTGGCGCTTGAGTTTTGCGCTTTTGGCAAAGTAGAGCCTGGCTCCTTTTGGAATTTCGTGCTGGTAGATCATCTCACTCCTCGTTATAGTAAAGCTCGGTGAAGATCTTGGCGGCTACACCTCTATACTCAATCCTGCCAAGATCCGCTAAAGTTTTTTCTACGCTATTGACCACCCACATCGCTTCATTGGGCTCGATGAGTCCCATATGGTTGATGCGAAAGAGTTTGCCTTTGAGATCTTCCTGGCCACCTGCAACATTGACTTTGTAGCGGTTTTTGAGAATCTTTCTGATAGTTTCTGCATCTTCATCGTAAATGGCTGTCATGGCATTTGCCGGCTTTTTGGGATAGATTTGCAAACCGATCGCCTCTAAGGCAACTCTTGTAGCAGTAGCACGCCTATCTGTTTGATCGTAAATCTCTTCAATGCCTACTTCTTTGAGCATTATCTGCAAGATCTCTTTAAGCCCAATAATGAGCGTAGTAGCTGCGGTATAGGCCGTAGTGCCCTCTTTTTGCTTTTTAAGCTCGCTTGCAAGATTGAAATAAAACCCGCTACCGGTGCCTATTTTTTGGAGCGCCAAAGAGCTAAGACCGATCATTGCAAGGCCAGGTGGGAGCATGAGAGCTTTCTGGCTGCCCGCGATAAGCGCATCGATATTTGTTATATCTATCGGCTCCACGCCAACGGCCGTAATCCCGTCTGCTACAACACAAATTTCTGGGTTGATGGCTTTGATGGTAGCTGCGATATCTTCTACAGGGTGGCGAAGCCCACCACTACTCTCACAGATTTGAATAAAAAAGGCGTCGATGTCTGGATTATCTTTCAGGGCTTTTTCCACGTCGCTGATTTGCGCTGGCGTATCCCAAGGATATTGTAGCTCTACCACCTCTTTACCAAAAGCTTTGGCAATCTTGCCAAATCGCTCGCCAAATTTTCCCGCATTGACCACGAGAGCCTTTTTCTTGCAAAGATTGGTCACGCATGCTTCCATCGCACCCGTGCCAGTGGAAGCAAGCATAATGACCTCTTTCATTTTGAAAAGTTCCAGCAAAAGCTCTCTAGTCTCTAAAAAAATCTTGGTAAATTCTGGTGTTCTATGGTGAATCGTAGGCAGCGCCATAGCTTGGCGTACTCGCTCAGGCACAGGAGTAGGACCTGGGGTAAACAGCAGCATAGATAGTCCTTTTGCTTCTTTAAAGTTGGAGATAGTATAACAAAAGAAGGATTAAAAGCAGCTAAGCGTTTCCCCCAAAGGGGAGAGGGATTACTTGACGGCGATTTTTTTAGTGTTGGCTTTTTGCTCAACTTTTGGAATGATTACATGAAGCACGCCATCTTCAGATTTTGCTTCGATCTTTTCCACATCCGCATCACTTGGAAGAGTGAATCTTCTTTCAAATTTGCCAAAGAAGCTTTCGACTTTTTTGTATCCTTTATCCTCTTCCTCTTTTTTAAACTTGCGCTCACCAGAAATTGTGAGTATATTGTCTTGGACTTCGATATTGATATCCTCTTTCTTGACTCCTGGCAAATCAATCTCTAAATAGTAAGCCTTTTCATCCTCTTTCTCGTTGACTGCAGGCATCCAGATTGTTTCAGCTTTTGAAGCTTGTGGCAAATTTTTTTCAAACTCAAGCATAGATGAGATTCTTCTTTCAATATCTCTCAATTCTTTAAAAGGATCGATAACCATAGGGATCATCGCTCACCTCCTTTTAGTTTTTTGCAATTATATCATTTTAGTCACTTATTGTCAAGTTATATAAAAGAAATATTTACTTGATAATTAACTTTATATAGATAGACTAAATTTTGATATGGTTTGATTATGAAAATAATGAGTGCCGGAAAGCCCAACTAGGGGCTAATTGGAGAGATTGATGATTTTGAAACCGTCGCCACCGCTAGCTATAAAGCCCAGTTTTCCATCGCTGCTTACTTGCATATCCATTGCAGGATAGGGCATGTAAATGGTTTTGAGATATTTCGGAACATACTTTTGGCTAATATCGTATACATCGATAGAAGCGACGGTATTGAGGGTATAGAGGCGCTTGCGGGAATCATCGATAACTATCTTCTCTATTTCATGTCGATTTTCTATAGCTTTCATCGGGCGCATTATTTTTGGATTGGCACTCATAACTAGGAGTTTTGTGCTTCCATAGGCTGAAGCGTAAATTGTGCCATTATCAGAGGAGACGGCAACACTATTGAGATTAATGGTACCAATAGTTGTTTGCAAACGAGGCTTTAGCGGATTTTCTAAAGAGTATATACCTATTCCTTTTGCGCTATCTACTACATAAAGTCTATCACCATTGACTACAATGTCAGAAATTTCACCGGTAATCTCTTGGGATACCGTATAAGGATAATTATTCAAATTGATTATATATAATGTGTGCAGCCCCTCGACAGCATATAGCGCTCTTTTGTCTGAAGAGAGCGCCAATTGCACTATATCGTGTACATTTTGCAATGAGATGGAAGCCATTTGGTGCATGCTATTTGCATCAAAAACTGCAATGCTCTTACCATTTTTTGCGGCAAAAAGCCTATTGCCACCTATTGCCACATCTAAAACAGGAGCAATATTTGCCTGAGCAAATAGCTGAGGATCATATAGAGATATACCATCTATCTGCAAAGCTATTACACCGCCAACCCCATCTGCAACATAAGCCATATATCCTTCGCTTACATCTACGTTCCAACTAAACCCCGGCGTATCATAAGAGGAGATTATATGAGGAAAACTTTGCATATTTTTATAAATATATGAGATTTT
Organism: Nitratiruptor sp.; assembly: GCA_015494535.1. GTDB lineage: Bacteria > Campylobacterota > Campylobacteria > Campylobacterales > Nitratiruptoraceae > Nitratiruptor. Next base: position 13,443 of record WGBC01000090.1, read on the forward strand.
AAGATTGTCAATCTGATACGTTAAATCCGATAATCCTACTTCACCCACTGGTGTTTGCAAATATTTGAATAAATTGTTTTTATCCGCTCCCATGAGCTTATGGATTTTACCAGTTGTAGTGCTTGCATAGACCCAAGAAAACCTCTTGTCTGCATCTTCTGGGAAATTGATGAAACTAAAATACCCATCTGGTGAAAAGTTTTGTAAACTTACATTGATTTCTGTAAAGCCAAAAGCGTTGTGTTCAGTAGGAGTAGTGCCAAGTAGGCGATATTTTTTGCCACTTTTTTGGCTAACGTATACCCACTCATTGTACTCTATATAACCATTACCATTGAAATCATAACTATACATCATACCATCAACGTTGAACTCTTTGGATGTAAGGTAAGCTTTCAATTCATGTAGATAATCTCTCGCAAACAAAGCGCATACAAAAAGAATCAACAGGCTAAAATGCCTCATAGTTTACTCCTTCATAATTTCCGTACCCATCTGCTTGTACAAGTCGTAGTAATGGATCACAAACTTTTTGATCGTTTCATCCTTTGGAAGATAAATGCTGCCTTCTCTTTTAATAAATCTATCTAAAAAAATCTTTATATCTTCTTTAAGCAGATAGGCTTTTGCCAAAATGCCGTAAGTCTGCTCATACCATTGCCGCAATGCTTGCATCCTCTCAAAAGTTACGTCCACTTCCAAACGACCATTAAAACGCAATATTCCAGCTTCAAACAGCCCATACAGGTGCAAAAGCCCCTCTACATAGTATGGCAATACCTCATCCACCTCCATCCAGCCAATGAGCGTAACGCTTCTATGGATGTGATCGAACAACAGCTCCTCCCAAAAACGCCAATTCTCCAACCAAAAGTAGCACATAAGCGCTCCGCTAGTAGCCTTGAACTCCTCTGCTAGCTTGAACATCCCGCTACTATTCATCACGCGTTCGCTCTCTTCATCAATCCACAAAATGTGCCCATACTCGTGCCCTATAGTGGTGATATCGTAAATCGCATACCAGACTTGCTCGTCATCTTTGAGTCTATGGATACGATCGGCCAATTCTTTGCCAAAAACCTCGTAACTTAACCGCATCTTTGGCTTTGCTCTTTGCATCTGCAAAATCATATCGGCAAAAGCAAAAATCTTTTTGCCATATTCTCGGCTTACTACCTCATCATTTGGCACTACTTGCGCGCTAAAGAGCCCATTGAATTCGCTTCCATAAAATAGCAGCGCCCTACCTACATAGAGTTGCACGCGATCTAAGTTTTGCAGAGTTTGGGTATAGATCGATTCTTTGTCCAAACCAATCTTACGATATATCTTCTCAAAAAAGAGTCTTATAAGCTTTGCGCGTTTACCCTGCTCATATTCTGGATTGATGATACGCACATCCCACTCAAGCGCCACCGCTTTTCTAAACCTATCCTCATAATACTCCAAAGGATGGCCAATCTGTATAGGAGCATCTATTTGCATCCATTTTCGATCCACTTCAGCCCAGCATTGCAGCGTTTTATCAGGATCTTTTTGCAAAAGCGCTATTTTGATCGCTTCTAAATAAGCTATCCATTGCTCTTTGAGCCCAAACTCCTCATCTTCATACCGACTTAACGCTGCCACTGCCTCTTCTATAGAGGCTGCCAAAGCCTTTACCTCCTCTGTAAAGGCTTTGGCGTATGCCACTCTTTTATAACCCTCCTCATCTCTTACCAAAACCGAATAGCTTCTATCGGCCACTTCACCCCCATGGCCTCTGTCAAATAGGCTCTTTTCATAGAGCATCGCATAGATTTTCTCCTCATCGCCATTGAAAAGGTGCAAAAGCTCACGATTGATGCCATAGATGATGGTATCCATCCACTTTGGCTGCCAAAGGGTGAACACTTTGCCGATTTTATGGGCATAGCGCAAAAGCGTGCGATAAAAGGGCGTTAACAATGCTCGCTTTTCGATCTCTTCCAAAAGCTTTTCAAAACGCTCTTCATAGAATCTACTCACCCAAATGTAGGCTTTTTGGCGAATGGCTATCTTTTCATCCTCATCAAACTCCTCAATCACCTGCAAAAGCATATCTTCACGAAGATTGACGATGCGCTGCACCGCCGCCATTGCACTTTGTTGCGTATAAGAGAGCCCCAAAAACGCCAAAAACTCTTCCAAAAGCGCTTCGTATTCCAAGAGCTTGCCATCAAAGAGGCTTCTTTTTTGCAGCACTTTATAAAAGTTTTGCAGATCCTCTTGATCGGCCGAGCTTAACCTGTATATCTCTTTGAGATCCTCTAAAAATTTACTCATTTGATCCTATCCAATACAATTTTTGCCAGCTTCAAGGCTTTGGCTCTGTGGCTAATTTGATCCTTTAGCTCTTTATCCAGCTCTCCCAGCGTCTTATCAAACCCCTCGGGGATGAACATCGGATCATAGCCAAAACCTTTGTCTCCTCTTGGCTCATCAATTACCTCCCCCCACATCCAGCCATGCACGGTATAGATGCCATGAGGCGATGCAATGGCAATAGCTGCGGTGTAATAGGCTGGCGCTTTTTTAATACCTTTGGCTTTGAGCTCTTCGACGAGTTTGGCTAGGTTCTCCTTGTCGCTTGCTCCCTCGCCTGCAAATCGCGCACTGAAAATCCCCGGACGATGATCAAGGGCTGGCACGCTAATGCCACTATCATCGGCTATGACGATACGATCGGGAAACTTCTCATAGATAGTTTTTGCTTTGATGATAGCATTTTGGGCAAAAGTTGATCCCGTCTCTTCTATATGCAAATCTTTTATGAGATCTTTGTATGGGATCACCTCGATTCCCAGCATTCTTTGGATCTCTTCTATCTTGCCCCTGTTTGAAGATGCCAGGATAATTTCCATTTCTGTCCTTTTTATTTACTTAATAGTTTTACAATAACAAAAATTTTATCATAAAGGATTGCACTTGAGAGAGATTGTCAAAAAGGTCTTGCCACTTAGTCTCATCGTGGCATTGCGTTTCTTTGGCCTTTTCATTGTCTTGGCAGTACTTAGCCAATACGCCTTGCAACTACCTGGCGGAACCGCCTTTTTAGCGGGGGTTGCAGTGGGTGGCTATGCTCTAACGCAAGCACTTTTGCAAGTGCCTTTTGGGGTGCTTAGCGACAAAATCGGGCGCAAAAAAACGATCCTCATAGGCCTTTTGCTCTTTGCGATTGGCTCAGTCATTTGTGCCATAGCGGACAACATCTATGTGCTGCTGCTTGGAAGATTCTTGCAAGGATCGGGGGCCATTGGGAGTGTAGTTACCGCGATGATAGCGGATTTTGTCAAAGAGGATGAACGAGCCCACGCGATGGCTGTCATGGGAATGGTGATAGCGCTTAGCTTCGCGGCTGCGATGATTATAGGCCCAATCATTGGGGGGCTCTACAGCGTGAGTGCTCTCTTTTGGCTTACCGCTATTTTGGCAATTACTGCTTTGCTCATTCTCTTTACCGCCGTGCCCGAGCCCCCAAAAATCGTGCACCATTACAGCGAAGAGGAAGCCAAAATCAAGCACGTCTTCAAAGACAAAGATCTCGTTCGTATGTATATCACATTCCTGTTCCACTCCTCCACAATGGCTATTGCTTTTTTCTTGATTCCGATTTTGATGAAGCAAAAGTTTGGCATGGGGCCAGAGCACTATTGGAAGGTCTATCTGCCCGCGGTCATCTTTGGTATCCTCTCCATGGGGCCCGCCGCAGTGTTTGGAGAGAAGTACCACAAGGGCAAAGAGGTCTTTATCGTTTCAGTCCTTTTCATAGCAGCCTCTTTCGCGCTCATGGGATTTAGCGATTCTTTTTTACTTTTTGCAATAGGAGCAGTCTTTTTCTTTATCGGCTTTAATATGTTTGAGCCTCTTTTGCAAAGCTTTGTGAGCAAATTTGCAAAAGTGCACCAAAAGGGAGCGGCTCTTGGTGTGGCCAATACCTTCGCCTATATCGGTATTTTTTTGGGCGGTGCCATTGGAGGGCTTTTGTATCAGTATGGCAAAGAGAGCGCTGTAGCGATTGCTGTGCTCATCGTATGTGTGGTATGGATTTATTGGATAGTTGGTATGAGAAATCCGGGAGTAAGAGCCAATCTTTTCTTGGATTTTCATAATTATGACAAAGAAAAACTTCCGGGCCTCAAAGTTATGGATGGAGTCACAGATTTTTACGTCAACGAAACCGAGAAGATAATAGTCGTCAAATATGACAGCGAGAAGCTAGACGAAAAAACTATCAAGGAGTTTTTGCAAAAGAAAAGCCGCTCTTAATGAGCGGTTTTCTTTTTTGTCGCGTTTTTATCTGCTTGTTGCGGCGTTCTCTTTTTTGGATTGTAGAGTTTTTCCACAAACCTTTGCAAACTCTCTTCCATAGCAACACCTAAATGCGATCCCGCATACTCGCCGTTTTTATCAAAAAAGAGCATATAGGGAATACTGCCGCTCCATCCAGTCAAACGCCCTATAAATTCCACAAACTCCTGTGCGCTCTGAGAAGCCGCATAATCGATGACAGGATAGTTTACGCCACGTTTTTGCAAATCCGCTATATCTTTTATATCAAGGGGCTCTTGCACATGTAACCCAATAATTTGAAGTTTTTTTGCCATTTTCTTTTGCAAATCGCCCAAAATCGGCATCTCAATTTTACATGGTGGGCAGTGCTTGCCAAAGAAATCAAGTATTATCACTTTATTGGGATACTCCTTGACACTGATGCCATTTTTTTTGATTGTGATATGTATAGGCTTGCCATCGATCGTTTTTAGTAAAAAGCTCTTATCGGCAAAAAGTGCCGCCACAAACAGAACCAAAACCGCAAATTTCTTCAACATTCTCTCTCCTTATATAGTATTAATGAGCCAGACTCGCGCCATCTCCCCGGCTTCTTTGTCGCCCTCTTGGGGTGAAGTTATGAGTAGCCCTCTATCGCTTCCGAGCATATTTGTCATAATGGCGCTGCTTCCTTCTTTGTTGCCGCTAAAATCCACCATGAACTCCCCATCTTGGATATAGATCCTGCATGGAGTAAATTCGCTCTTTTTGCTTTTTTTCTTGAAAGGTTCCATGAGTCTTGCCAAGACAATTTTTGGCTGATACTCGCTTCCTTGCATTCTATAAATGAGCGGTACCACATAGAGCAAAAAGGTTACGGTACTAGAGTACGCAAAGCCTGGAAGCGAGACGATAAACTTCTTGCCAAGCGTCGCCACCATCACGTGCTGTCCTGGTTTTATAACCACGCCTTTGAATGCTACTTGGGCACCCAACGCATCTTTGACCACATCTTTGACGAAATCATAATCCCCTACGCTCACCCCACCGGTCGTCACAACGATATCTGCACTTGTTAGAGCCTCTTGGAGGGCTTTGGTGATGGAGCTTTTGTCGTCTTTGACGGCACCTAGCTGGATAGGCTCAGCGCCATGGAGCCTCGCCAAAGCGCAGAGGGTATAATTGTTGGAGCTTCGAATCTGAGCGCTTGAGCTTTTTTGCTGCCCAATCTCCAAGACTTCGCTACCCGTAGCCAAAATCGCCACCTTTGGCCTTTGGTACACTTTTGGCATGACGATATTGAGGCTGCCCATCACGCCGATTTCCGCAAAGCCTATTCTTGCCCCCTTGGCAATGAGCTTTTCACCTTTTTTGAAATTCTCCCCCACGGGGCGTACGCTATAGCCTTTCGGTACCGGCTCGACTACTTTTATCTTTTCATCCTCTAGCTTCACATGCTCGATTGGCACCAAGGTATCTGCATTTTTTGGCATCAAAGAACCGGTAAATGTTTTGATGGCGGTTTTTGGAAACACGGCTATCTCTTTTGCATCTCCTGCGGGAACGCTATCGATCACTTCCAAAAGCTCATCTTGATCATCAAAGCGTATCGCATACCCATCCATCGCCGCAGTGGGCGCTTCAGGATTGTCCTCCTTGGCCACGATATCCTCAGCCAAAAACCTACCTAAAGCGTCGCTCAAAAAGAGTTTCTGCACTCCACATTTTGCAACTTCCAAGCTTTGTAAAATCTGCATGGACTCTTCGAAACTTATCATCCATTCTCCCCTTTGTGAGTCTGTGCTATTATACAATATAAAAATAACTCCATCCATAAAGGACTGTCGTGCAAACACTGTGCAAAGAAGCCATAACAAAGCAGGACAAAATCATCGCAAAAGAGCTCAGCGACATCCACGTCATCATCCATACCCAAGATGAGCCATATATCAAAATCTACGCTAAAAGCTCTATCTCTCTTGCAAAGATAGTGCTGCTTCTACACGATTTTGGCATCGAAGCAGCCAGAGAGATCTCCTACGAAGCAGATGGGGTCTATATCAATCAGATCTTCATTAACGCCGATCTCCAAACTTTGCAAAAAGCGCAAGAAAAAGTGGCCAAAGAGATACGCAAAGCCCTTTTGGGTAGGGCTTTTGAGCGCTGCAAACTCTACAGTATGATACTACTAGACAATATCGATCATGAACATATTGTTTTATTGCGTGCAATGGTACACTATCTCGATCAGCTACTACCACAAAAAAGGGAAGAGAGCATCGTCAAAACCTTCCTACGCTACCCCAGACTCACAGCTGCCATAGCCAACGGCTTTTTTACCCAAAAAGAGAACCAAAAGCAGATAGATGAACTTTTTAGGAAGGTTCAAGACTACGAAGATGACAAACTGCTCAAAATCTTCTACTACGCCACAAAAAGCATAACAAAAACCAACTTTTTCCAAGACGAAGAGACGAAATCTTTCAAGTTCGATCTCACCCGCTTCAAAGAGTTTCTTCCTTCTCTTGAACCCAACATCGAAATATTTGTCTATCACAAAGAGTTCTTGGGCGTACATCTTCGCACGTCAAAAGTGAGCCGCGGGGGCATTCGCTGGAGCAATAGAGAAGACTTTCGCCAAGAGATAAAAGATCTCATGATTACTCAAGAGGCGAAAAACGCCATCATCATCCCAACAGGAGCCAAGGGAGGACTTTTTATAGAAAGAAGTGTCACGAAAGAGGAGTTTACCCACTACTATCGTCTCTATATCGATGCGATGCTGGATCTCATAGACAAAGAGCCCTCAAAGGATGGAGATTTCTACTTTGTAGTGGCTGCAGACAAAGGCACGGCAGATATGAGCGACGTAGCCAACGAGATAGCCATCAAAAAAGGCTACTGGCTCAAAGACGCCTTCGCAAGTGGGGGGACGCATGGCTATAGCCACAAGAAGCTTGGCGTCACAGCCCACGGGGCTTGGATAAGCGCCGCAAGGCACTTCGTGGAAAAGGGGATAGATATTTTCAACGACCCCATCACGATTGTTGGCACGGGCTCCATGCGAGGGGATGTCTTTGGCAACGGGCTGCTCATCAATCCCAATTGCAAACTTATAGGTGCCATCAGCTCGCACGAAATTTTTATCGATCCAAACCCAGATGCAAAAATAGCCTACAAGGAGCGCAAAAGGCTCTTTGAAAAAGGTGCTAGTTGGAGGGAGTATGATCCTACAAAAATTAGCGAAGGCGGAGGCGTGTTTTTGCGCAACCAAAAAGAGATCCTCCTCTCACCTCAAATCAAAAAACTACTCCACATCAAAAGAGATCGCATAAGCGGCGAAGAGCTCGCAAAAAAGTTGCTCCAAGCCAAAGTAGACATGCTCTATATTGGAGGTATTGGCACCTACGTGAAATCGAGCGACGAGATCAACATCCACATAGCCGACAAGTTCAACGAACCCGTGCGCATAGACGCAAGCGAGTTGCAAGCCTTTGCCGTGTGCGAAGGTGGCAATCTGGGCCTTACGCAAAAGGCTAGGATTGAATATGCCAAAAATGGCGGTCGCATCAATCTCGATAGCATCGACAACTCGGCGGGCGTACATACCAGCGATTACGAGGTCAATCTCAAAATCGCGCTCAATTTCGCGGTGCAATCTGGCAAGATCGATGAAGATCAAAAGCACAAAATCCTCAAAGATCTCACCCAAGAGGTGCTTCAAAAGGTCTTTGCCACCAATCATGCCCAGCCTCTGGCCATCTCACTCGATCATATCCGATCAGCCCAAGATTTGGAAGAGTATATGAGAGTTATAGATCTTTTGGAAAAACAGCTGGAGTTTTTCAACAAAAAAGATTTCCACATCCCAAAAATTAAAGATTTCGAAAATGTTCTTGACGGCAATGGTGCGATTGTAAGGCCGGTGCTTGGCATCGTGCTTTCGTTTTCGAAGATCTTTTTGACGCACCAAATCTTGCAAAGCAGCCTTATAGAAGAGCCATTTTTCGAACACTATCTCTACAAATATTTCCCAAAATCCCTCTATCCAACCTTTGAAAAAGAGGTGCTCTCGCATCCGCTCAAAAAAGAGATAATAGCCACCACGGCAGCCAATATCATCATCGACAATGCAGGCATTCGTTTCTTGGCGGATTTTGAAGAGCTACAAGAAGAAAAATTCCTCATCAAGATAAAATCCTACCTTCTGCTCTATGCACTGCTTGGTATCGGCAAAAAGAAACGAGATCTCTATGAAAAAGAGCTGAGCCTCAAGGGCAGCCTCCTAGAAGATCTTTTGGCCATCGAACACGCAGTGGAGTTTAGCCTCAAATGGATCCTTCGCAACTACCAAGAGATAAATCTAGAGCCTTTTCATATTCTCAACTACAAATCGCAAATCGAAAGCTTCTTCGAGGATACGAAGGATCTCTCCCGCTACATCGATCTCATCAAATTCGTAATGCCAGCAATATACCTCAAAGAGATCAAAAACCATCCCCTCAAAGAGGTTTTGCAGCTGCTTTTGCAAATAATAGCCAAGCTTGGCATCGACAAACTTCTGCACATCATCTACCAGTTTACGCCAAAAGACACGACCGGCAAAGAGTTAAAAACGCAGCTCATAGAACTTGTAGAGTATTTCGTGGTGGCCACCGCCAAAGATGTGATACTCTTTAGCAGGAGCAAGGAGTCGTTATTGCAAAGTTTGCAAAACTATTTCGAAGAAAAAATGATCGATCAAGAGGCTTACAACCAAAAAATCGAGGAGCTAAGCCAAACACCCCAAGATCTGATGAAAATGAGCAACGTGGTACACAAGCTGCTCTTAGAGACTATTTAGGATGCCGCTGCCGCTAATTTTTTGGCTGCGATCTCTAGCATAAATACGCTCGCCATTTTTGAGATCGTACTTCCAAATCGGCGCGTTAGCCTTGAAATCCTCCACAAACTCGTCAATAAGCTCCAAAGCCACGCGTCTTTTGGGGCTGAAGACGGCCGCAATGAAGCTAGAGCTATGCACCGCCACATTGCCTATGGAGTGTGCCATTTTGATGACTGCTCCTCTCTCTTTCGCCTTTTTCTGCCATGAAGCAAACCACTCTTGCAAAATCGGCTCATACACATCAAAACTAAGCCCCTCAATCCCTTTTTCCTCTCGCACGGTTCCTATAAAACTCACCATCGCGCCAAAGTTTTTGTCCAGTGACCATTTGTACCACTTGCCACAAATCTTTTCTATCTCTAAATCGCCTGTATAGAGCTCTACCATCTTAACCTCCGCACACTGGGGGCAGGAGCGAGATTTTGTCGCCAGATTTTAGCTCTATATCGAGCGTGTTGACCAGCTTGTCGTTCACAGCCACCGCACACTCCTCCAGCCACTTTTTGAGTTCGGGATCTTTTTGCAGCTCTTTAGCCACATCTTTGAGACTTTTCGCTTCAACCTCTATGGGCGCCTTTCCTATTGGGCCCAGAAATTCCACTCTTACCATCGATATCCTTTTTTCTCAATTTTAGCAAAATTTTACAATATAATTACGCTTATGATAATAGGAAAAATTGATTATATCAACCTCTTGCCATTTTATGTCTTTTTGAAAAGAGAGCTCAAAAGCAGCTACGAAAAAGCCGCGCTCAACTACTACAAAGGCGTGCCCAGCCACATCAACCGCCTCTTTGTCAAAAGAAGAGTCGAAGCTGCGGTGATTTCCAGCATCATCTCCGCCAAATACCGCTGCACGGACTTTGGAATTGTTGCCAACAAAAAGGTATTAAGCGTCATCCTCTGTCCTGGAGAGAACAAAAGCGACAGCGACTCCAACACCTCCAACCAGCTTGCCAAAGCCTTAGGACTCAAGGGCGAGGTGCTCATCGGTGACAAAGCGCTGCTGCGCCAAAAAAAGCAAGGATGCAAAGATTTGGCTGCTGAATGGTATAAACGCTATCGCCTGCCTTTCGTGTTCGCTAGGTTTTGCTACCAAAAAGATGGGCAAAGATACGAGAAACTCGCCCACAAATTCTTGCAAAACCCCATCAAAATCCCCCACTACATCCTGCAAAAATATGTCAAAAGAAGCCAACTCTCACGCCAAGAGATCCTCGAATACCTGCAACTCATCCACTATAAGCTTGGCAAAAAAGAGAAAAAATCCCTCCAAATCTTTTTCAATTTAAATAAATTTAACAAATAACCTATAATATAACAAAAACATCAGGAGGGGGAATGCCTTTTGTATTGCTACTTTTTTCCATATTGTTGTTTGCTGCAGAACCGATCAAACCGATTCCACAAAAAGTTGATTACGACAAGCAAAAAGCCGCCCTTGGCAAAATCCTCTTTTTCGATCCCATCCTCTCCAAAGATAGAAGCGTAGCATGCGTAAGCTGTCACGATTTCAATCACGGCGGCGCGGATCCAAGACCCGTATCCATAGGCGTCGGCGGTAAAAAAGGCAGTGTCAATTCCCCTACCGTCTACAACGCGATATTCAATTTCACTCAGTTTTGGAACGGAAGAGCAAAAGATCTCAACGAGCAGCTAGAAGGACCTTTGCATAGTCCTGTGGAGATGGCAATGAGCAAAGAGGAGATCGTAAATAGACTGAATAATTCAGAATTTTATAAAAAATTATTCAAAAAAATTTACAAAAAAGATCAAATAGAGTACAATATGGTTAAAGATGCAATAGTCGAGTTCGAAAAGGCTCTTATTACGCCAAATGCGAAATTTGACAGATTCTTGCGAGGAGAAATCGAACTCTCTTTGGATGAGCGTAAGGGTTATGTTCTTTTTAAGCGACTCGGCTGTATCACTTGCCACAACGGCATAAACATTGGAGGCAACTCCTTCCAAAAATTTGGCTCGGTCATTCCACTTAAAAAGGCACCAAAAGATGATAGATACCAACTCACCAAAAATCCAGCGGACAAATATGTCTACAGAGTCCCAACCCTTCGCAATATCACCCTTACGGCACCCTATTTTCACGATGGCAGCATCAAATCCCTCAAAAAAGCCATCGACGTAATGGCGTATCACAACTTAGGATTTCACTTAAACCCAAAAGAACAAGAGCTTATCCTAGCTTTCTTGCGCACGCTCACAGGAGAAAAACCTCAAATAGTGAAAAACGATGCGCAGTAGTTTCATCAAAATAGCCTCACTCGTTGCCATTGGCACCATAGCCATACTCTTTTTGCTTTTTTTCCAAAATTACACCAGATCATTTTTTGAGCAAAAAAGCAGGTTCTATCAAGAGATCAACGAGCTACGCCAGCAAGAGCTCACCCTCAACTATGAGATTCTCAAAACATCCTTTTTTCTCTACGAGGATTACGACAAAATCACTTCCGTGCAGCAAAAACTGCGTACAATAAGCGATCGGCTGCCTCTTATTTTGCCAGCATCCGAATATCCACGCATAGCCAATATCGTAACCGCATACAGAAATAATCTTGCACAAAAGCTTGATCTTATCGAGAGGTTCAAAACCCTCAACGCATCCATAAAGAACTCCACAATTTACCTCGCCACGCTTTTGCAGCGTATCCCAAGCAACATCCCTGTAACACAAAAAAAGTTCATTATCAAAATCATTTCAGATATATTTCTGATCAAAAACTCTCTAGACCCCGACTTTTTACGAGCAATCACGCTTTATATGCAAAAGCTCAAAAAGAGCATAGTGGCAAAAGAGAATTTTTTCAAAGTGTTCGAAGCTCACATCAACATTTTCGTCAACAATTTTCCAACATACAAACAGACCCTCATCCAGATCCTCGATGCTAAAACACTAGAGCATTTAGAGACAATAGAAGAGCTTTTCAAAGAGAAAAACGATAAAGAGCTGCAAAAGCTCTCCTACATATTCATCGCTTTGATACTCTTTTATATCTTAGCAATCGCACTCATTATCTTTCTCATTATCAAGATCGACAGAGAAAACAGGCTTTTAAAAAGCTTGCAAAAAGAGCTCGAAATAAAAGCTCTAACTGACGATCTCACGAAACTCTACAACAGAAAAGCGTTTAAAAGGGATGTAAGAAAGATCAAAAAGCCATTTTTTGCAATCGTCAATATCAACGGTTTTAAGCACTATAACGACTTCTATGGCACGGCTACGGGCGATCATATCCTTCGCCAAGTAGCAAAAGAGCTCAAAATCGCAGTGCCTAAACACTATAATGCGAAATTCTACAGAATAGGAGGTGATGATTTTGGGATCTTGATCGAAGAGGAGTTCCCTATCGACGAAAAGGCCTTTGCGCAAAACATTTTCGATCACTTCAACCAAAAGAAGATCGTCTTCAAAAGCGTAGAGTTGTATGTCTCCGTAAGTATAGGGATGAGCAGGAAAAGGCCTCTGCTCGAAACGACGGATATGACCCTCAAATATGTGAAAAAGCACAAACTCAGCTACTTCGTCTATAGCGACTCTTTAGGTCTTTTCAAGCAGATAAAAGAGAACATCAAAAAGAGTAAAATCCTCAAAAACGCCATCGACAACCACCAAATTCTGCCCTACTACCAGCCAATCATAGAAACCAAAACCGCCAAAATCGTCAAATATGAAGCTTTGGCAAGACTCAAAAGGGAGGAGGGCTACTACGAGTCCATATACCCTTACCTAGAGATCGCAAAAGAGCTGCGCCTCTACGAGGATATCACAAAGTCGATCATCCAAAAGAGCTTCGAAGAGGCATCCAAGCAAAAAAAAGCGGTCTCTATCAATATTTCTATGAAAGATATAGAAAATCCAAAAATGCTTAAATTTTTTGGCAAGATGTTCAACCAATACCCAGATATCGCGCGACTCATTACATTTGAGATATTAGAGAGCGAAACGCTCAAAGATTATGAAGCGGTCAAGAATTTCATCAATATCATACGCGCTCAAGGGTGCAAAGTGGCAATTGACGACTTTGGCAGTGGATATTCAAACTTCGCTCATATCTTCAATCTCAATATCGATTATATCAAGATTGATGGATCTCTTATTAAGAGTATTGACAAAGATGAGAGTGCTAAACAGATAATTGCAGCTATTGTCTTCTTGGCCAAAAAGGCCAAGATCGAAACCATCGCGGAGTTTGTCCATTCAAGAGAGATCTTTCTAAGCGTCAAAGAGCTGGGCATCGATTACGCCCAGGGCTACTACATCGCCGAACCATCGCCTACGCTTTGAAATTTTCCAGAAGCTTCTGCACTCTCTTTATGGTCTCCTCTTTGCCAATAATAGCCATGACGTCACTTAGATCCGGTCCCGCCATCTTTCCAAGAAGCGCTAGGCGTAGAGGCTGTCCGATTTTGCCAAAACCAATCTCCTTTTCTTTGACCACTTCTTCGATAATCGCATGAAAATCCACCGGCAAATGCGCCTCTTTGGCTTGCAGTTTTTGGACAAAGAGCTGCAAAATCTCTCGCCACTCGCCTTTGAGCGCCTTTTTGACACCCTTTTCGTCGTAACCTGTAGGCTCTTCCAATATCTCCTTTGCCATCTGTGCCAACTCTTTGATGGTTTTGGCCCGATCTTTCAATGCATCGAGCAAAATCTCTTTTTTGTCGTGGTTGGCCAAAAAGACTCCAAAATCCTCAAGTAAACCTACCAATCTCTCATTTGGTGTATTTTTAATGTAGTGGGAGTTGAGCCAATCAAGCTTTGAGAGGTTGTAGGCCGAGGCGGATTTATTAATATCTTTTGGATCGAAAAGCTCCACCATCTCCTGTAAACTGAAAATCTCTTGATCCCCATGGCTCCATCCAAGGCGCACAAGGAAATTGAGCAAGGCTTCCGGCAGATAGCCCATCTTCTTGTACTCCATCACATCCATCGCACCATCGCGTTTGGATAGCTTCTTGCCCTGCTCGTTCAAAATCATCGGTACATGGTAAAATCTTGGGATTTTAAGCCCCAACGCCTCGTAGACGATAATCTGCTTTGGAGTATTGTAGAGATGGTCATCGCCTCGTATCACATCGGTAACCCCCATGAGCGCATCATCTATGGCCACCACGAAGTTATAGGTAGGCGTGCCATCGCTTCTAGCAATGATAAAATCATCCAACTCCTCTGCTTTGATGGAGATGGTGCCCTTGATACCATCTTCAAAGACGATATCTCCCTCAAGAGGCGCTTTGATGCGCACCACGGGCTTCACACCCTCAGGCGGCGTGCCAGTAAAGTCGCGGTAGCGCCTATCGTATCTTGGACGTTCACCCCGTTGCATTTGCTCTTGACGCAATGCATCCAACTCCTCGGGCGTCATATAGCAGTAGTAGGCTTTGCCCTCGTCAAGAAGCTTTTGGATATATTTTTTGTAAATATCGAAGCGTTGGGATTGATACGCCACCTCTCCGTCGTAATCGAGCCCTACCCAATCAAAAGCATCTAAGATAGCTTTTGTAGCCTCTTGGGAATTTCTTGCTAGATCGGTATCTTCAATGCGTAGAATGAATTTGCCCTTGTTTTTCCTAGCCCAAAGCCAGTTAAAAAGCGCAGTCCTTAGCCCTCCAATATGCAAATAGCCCGTTGGGCTTGGAGCGAATCTCGTGACGACCATTGTCTCCCCTCAATCTTTTTAGCCGATTTTACTTCAATATTAGTTAAAAGTTGGTAAAATCGTAAAAACTCTTACCAAAGGCTTTCCATGAGAAAATCTATTCTTCTCGCGCTACTGCTACTCTATCCTCTCTATGCGAAAATGATAGACGCCATAGCCATTATCGTCAACAACGAACCAATAACCCTCTATGAGATCGAGCAAACCAAAAAAAGCCTCGGCATCCCCACCCAGCAGGCGGTGCAGCTGCTTATCAGAAAAAAGATCGAACTAGCACAAATCAAAAAACTCGGCATCGACGTGAGCGATTTCGAGCTACAAGAAGCTATAGACAATTACGCTAAACAAAAAGGCTTGGATATCTTCACGCTAAGAGAACTGCTAGAAAAAAAGGGAGTAGCATGGGAGGAGTATAAACAAAGTTTTAAAGAGCAACTACTGCGCAAAAAACTCTACGAAAAGATAGCCAAAAGCGCAAGACATCCATCCCAAGAGCAGCTCAAGGAGTATTACGACACCCATCCCGATGAGTTCATGGTGCCAAAAAGCGTAGTCGTAACCAAGTATATCTCCCCATCAAAAGAGCTCTTGATGCAAATTACCCAAAACCCACTCTACGAGCCCCAAAACGCTATGCTTTTGCAAAAAGGGGAGGAGGAAATAGAGCTTGATAAGGTCAATCCACAGTTTGCGGCAATGCTAAGCCAGCTTAAAGAGGGGGAATTCAGTCAGATTCTGCCATTGCAAGACAGATTCTTACTGCTATACGTAAAAAAAAGAAAAGGTCTGCACAAAATACCTTTCGAAGAGGCCAAAGGCTACATCTTACAGCGTCTTGCTAGCCAAACGAGTAGTAAGAGCGTTAAGGAGTATTTTGATAAACTTCAAGCCTCTGCAAAAATTAAAATCATTCGATTACCAAAGGAGTAGAAATGATCCAAACAAAAGACGATTTTTTTGCGCTTGTTAACGAAATTCAATCGAGTCCATACTATAGAGAACCTTTGGCTTTTGGCATAGCCAGAGTCGATAGGGGTCAAAAAAACAGCGACAAAATTTTGCAAGCCACGTTTCCTTTCATCAATTGGCAAGAAAATTTCGGCTCAGCCGCAATTTTCCAAAAAGCTTTGCAAGAAAGCGGCAAAACCATCCCCCAAAGCGGCTCTGAAGCGGTATTTGATATTGACGAAAATTTTGTAGCCGAAGCCTACAGCTACTGCTCAGTTTGGGCAGACGAGGCAGTAGGTGAAGCGCACAAAAATGTGCAAATTATCAAATATTTGCGCGAGTGCGAGGATTTTGAAGACTATCGCTTGGTATTTTTGTTTGCAGACGAAGCGCCGCAAAGCGTGGAAGCGGTATATCTCAAACTCTATGCCCTCTCTCTTGGCAAAGCGCCTCTTAGAAGCCTCAACCTTAATGGGGCTTTTGGCGTCTTGCACAATGTAGCATGGAGCGGCAATACGCCAATCGAGCTTGACTGGCTGCGCGATCATGAGCTTGAGCTCAAAATGAGCGGCCAATACCCTATCATTGACGCCGTGGATAAATTCCCGCGCTTCTTGCAACATATCATTCCAGCGGACAACACGCGTATTTTGGATGCTGCGAAAGTGCGCATGGGAGCACAGCTCGCAGCAGGCACCACCGTGATGCCGGGAGCCAGCTACATTAACTTCAATGCAGGAACCCTCGGAGCTGTCATGGTCGAGGGACGCATCAGCTCTAGCGCAGTGGTCGGCAAAGGTAGCGATATTGGCGGAGGAGCAAGCATATTAGGGGTGCTTAGCGGCACAAGCGGCAATCCTATCAGCATAGGCGAAAACTGCTTGCTTGGCGCAAACTCCGTCACAGGCATTCCTTTGGGCGATGGATGTATCGTCGATGCTGGAATAGCCGTGCTTGAGGGCACCAAATTTCGCATGAGCGAAGCAGACTACGAAAAGATCAAAGAAGCCAACCCAGAATGGCATGCGGAATATAAAGAGTTCTACAAAGGAAGAGAGCTAGCGGGTCTCAACGGCTTGCATTTTAGGCAAGACTCTACCACGGGACAGATGAAAGTCTTTAGAAGCAACAAAGAGGTTAAACTCAACGAAGAGCTTCACTAAAAGGAGGGAGCTTGAAACTGAAAAGATTTCTTTTGGGGATGAGCTTCCTTAGTACTTTCATGTTTGCAGATACTGCCAACTATATGCAAAATCTCTATGACTATCTCCTCTCAAAAGATTGGAAAGTATATGGAGAGTTTTATAAATACGACTTTAATAAAAATGGAAAATATGAGTTTAACGAGTGGATCTATCTCTCTACTACAGATGGCAAAGCCTATAGACTTTTAGGGATGACTCCTACGCAAAACAACCCCTTTGGTTGGCTCCCTCTAGCTTCTAAACCAATCAATCTCCAAACGCCTGATGGCTACTTTATCTATATAAATTTTCCTGGTGATAAAAATAGAGCTTTCTCTTGGCTCTATGTAGATAGAGCCAGCAAAAAAACATATAAGCTCCAAGGAGCGGATCCTAAAACACACTTTTTCAAATATCTAGATATAGATAGTGATGGCAGACCGGATAGTTTGGATCAATTACATGTTAGTATAAATGGGATAAAAATCTCTTTTACTCAAGATTCTCAAATCAACCAAAATTCAAGCCAACCTCCAACACTTATCCAGATGCCAACAAGTTGGCAGTGCACCTCTTCGCAACCTTATAAAAATTTTATTGTGCAAGAAAAAGTTTATGCATCTGGGGAATTTGAAACTAAAAACCATGGAGGCATTTGCGCCGCCGAAGCAAAAACAGCCATCATTCCTACATCTGTATATGCCAAAGAGCAGTATAATATCACATTACTACAGGATGGCGATAGGATTCAAGGCTACGCAGAATATTGGTTTCCTGAGGGGAAAGTGCACTATCACTTTACAAGCCAAAAAAGAGGTTTCGTTGATTGCACAGCCTTTTTCAATGTCTATCCCGTTCCTGACGTTATGGCTGGAGATGCCTATTTTAACGACTTTACCTCTTTTGATGATAAAGAAAATCTCATTAACAAAGGAAACTGCCCAGATTGGATTTTTGATGAAGAGGAGTATGACGAAGATACCATTGACACAACTGGAGAAATATTCACGTACAGCATCATCAAAAGCCAAAATGGCATTACTTCAACCGTCGCCATCTATTATAATATACGCAAACAATAGTCCTAGGGCAAAGCCCTAGGGAGCGTAAAAGTTACTCTCAAGCAAAAATGATCTTCAGTTGAATAAAAAATTTCTTCAAAAAATACTGCGCATATTGCCGATCGCATGAAAAAATAGCTAATATGGATGAATGTGCGCTCTTAAGTGATAAATTATTCCTCTCTTTTCAAATACAATAGTAGTTGCACGGATAGTATCCACATCAATAATCACGCTATCATCAAAAGTTCGTATATCCTCTTCAATCATATAGCGTTTCATCCAGCGTTTTTTTGGATCGGGGATGATGTTGAAATAGATCGTATCGTCTTTGTAGGCTACCCAAAAACAGCCTCTGCCATGGCGGTAGAGCACGCAGATCTTTTTGGCTTCGCCCCTTGCTATGGCAAACTCTAGAGGATAGATTTCGTAGCTCTTTTTGCCTACTATTATTTTGCCACGCAACGCAAGCGAGAGAATGCTATCGCTATCGCCATGTGCGGCATACTCTTTGTAGAGAAGTTTCAGTTTGATATGCTCGTTCTTGAGTCTTAAGTGGCGGTTTTTGGCTTCGATAAGGCGGCGCTGCTGCGCGAGTTTCTTGGCTTCAGCTTGCTGCTTGGCGTAGAGTTTGCAGATCTGCTCTTGCGTTTGCAATGAAAATCGCTTAAATACCTCTTCGTCAATTCCACACTGCTTGGAGCTGCACCCTCCAAGCAGCAGCAAAATCGCAAGACTAAGATAGATATTTCTCATCGATATATTTCGTATCGAACCTGTTTTCAATGAAGTCTGGGTTTTCCATCATCTTCTTGTGAAATTCGATAGTAGTTTTGATGCCACCCACCTCAAACTCCTCCAAAGCCCTCTTCATTTTGGCTATCGCTTTTCTTCTATCCTCTCCCCAGACAATCAGCTTGGCAATCATGGAGTCGTAGTGCGGCGGAACGATATAGTTGCAATAAACATGCGTATCCATGCGTACATCTTTGCCGCCAGGCTGTATCCACGTCTTGATTTTACCGGGACTTGGGATGAATTTGACTGGATCTTCGGCATTGATGCGGCACTCAATCGCGTGTCCTTTCAGCTCGACCTCATCTTGGCTAAAGAGCTTCTCTCCCTCAGCAATGCGTATCATCCACTCCACTATATCGATCCCGCTTACCATCTCACTCACTGGATGCTCCACCTGCAGCCTCGTATTCATCTCCATAAAATAAAAATTCTTATCCGCATCCACCAAAAATTCGATCGTCCCAGCGTTTTCATACCCTATCGCCTTAGCAGCTTTGACGGCCGTCTCATGGAGCCTCGCTCTTGTAGCATCATCCAAAAATATGGCGGGGGATTCCTCTACCATCTTTTGGTGGCGCCTTTGCAGCGAGCAGTCCCTCTCGCCTATATGCACCACGTTGCCATGGCTGTCACCCAATAGCTGCACCTCTATATGGCGTGGGTTTTTGATGAACTTTTCCATATAGATCGTACCATCGCCAAAGGAGCTAATCGCCTCGCTCTCGGCAGCCAAATAGGCATTTTCTATATAGCTCTCATTCTCAACCACTCGCATACCCTTGCCGCCACCGCCGCTTGCGGCTTTGAGGATAACGGGATAGCCTATCTCTTTAGCGATTTTTTTGGCCTCTTCCACGTCTTTGATAGCCCCATCGCTGCCGGGTACCACCGGCACGCCGGCATTTTTCATCACCTCTTTTGCCTTGGATTTGTCGCTCATAAGCTGCATTACCTCAAGGCTAGGGCCAATGAATTTGATACCGTGCAGATTACATATCTCCACGAACTGCTGATTTTCGCTCAAAAATCCATATCCAGGGAATATCGCATCGGCTTCGGCAATTTCGGCGGCACTGATGATAGCGGGGATATTGAGATAGCTCTCGCTGCTCTTTTCGCCCCCTATGCAAATGGCGGCATCGGCTAGCTGCAGGTAGCGTGCATCTTTGTCGGCTTTGGAATAGATGGCTATCGCCTTTTTGCCCATCTCCTTGATGGTGCGTATAGCTCTGAGAGCTATCTCGCCCCTGTTGGCTATGAGGATTCTCTCTAATTTCGCCATCTACACCCTTTCTACCAAAAAGAGTGGCATATCATATTCAACTGGCTGCCCATCCTCTACCAAAATCTCCAAAATCTTGCAATCAAACTCCGCTTCTATCTCATTGAATATCTTCATAGCTTCGATTATGCCGATTGTCTGGCCTTTGCGAACGGTATCACCTACATTGACAAACGGAGGGCTATCTGGGCTGGGCGCTCTGTAAAACGTACCAACCATTGGAGAGGTAATGTATTCGCCCTTTTTCTTGGCTGCCTCTATCTCCTCTTTTGCCGGCTCTTGCGCTACTGGTTGCGCAGCGGGTGCTGGCGCGGCAGCAGTCACGGGAGCGCTTTGCACCACCGTCTCCCCACCCTTTTGCAGCGCTATTTCGAAATCATCTTTTTTGAGTTTCAGTTTGCTTAGACCACTCTTATCAAAAACTTTTATAAGCTCTTTTACCTCTTTAAGATCCATAGAAATAACCTTTTTATGGGATAGTAATTATTTGCTATAATATCATAAAAATAGTAAATCTTTTTTTATTTTTACAAAGGTTTTTGATGGGACTTAAGGCAGATTGTTGGATACGCGAAAAAGCTCTGAAAGAGGGTATGATTGAGCCATTTTGCGAGGAGCAGGTGGGCAAAGGAGTGGTAAGCTATGGCCTTAGCAGCTATGGCTATGATATAAGAGTGAGCGATGAATTTAAAATATTTACCAACGTCAATGCCGAGGTGGTCGATCCGAAACATTTTGACGAGCGTAACGTAGTGGACTTCAAAGGCGACGTATGCATAGTCCCGCCTAACTCTTTCGCCTTGGCACGCACGGTAGAGTATTTTCGTATTCCTCGCAACGTCCTAGCGATATGCGTTGGCAAAAGCACCTATGCAAGATGCGGCATCATCGTTAACGTTACGCCCTTTGAACCAGAGTTCGAGGGGCATATTACGATAGAAATCTCCAACACCACGCCCCTACCAGCCAAAATCTACGCAAATGAGGGAATCGCGCAAGTGCTCTTCTTTGAGGGGGACGAAGAGTGTGAGGTAAGCTATAGAGACAAAGCCGGCAAATATCAAAAGCAAAGAGGCATAACGCTGCCGCGTATTCTTACTTAATGCTCCACCCCAATATCTCTCCGGGCATTGGATATGGTGATATAAAATCCAGCTATTACGTCCATAAGCTGCGCTTCCGCTACCAGCCACCAATCGCTGCTTGGCATGCTGTTTTGCTTTACATACATAAAAATCATATAGCCCAAAATCGCAATGAGCAGCAGCAAAGACATGATGAAATCGAGCCAACTCGCACTGCCAGATAGTGCAAACGCGGCAGATTTAATCATCTCAATGGAGAGCGTCATGATAAGCACCGCCGCCAAAATAACGATATAGTTATCCATATGCACCAAGCCCATATGCATCAAGAGCACCATGGCTGCAGGGATGATGTTCAGTGGCAACAAAGAGAGCAACGTCTTCATAAAAATCTCCTTTCAAACCAAACCAAAAAGGCTACCACCAGCCAAAAATGGCGCGAAAATCTATTGCGCCTCACGCTTTGGATCAAAAACTCCAGCTGGCTTGCGTCAAAAAAGCCTGTATCTTGATTGATCTTTTTTATCTTCTCTGCGTAGCCCTTAGCCAAAAGCCATTCTATCACAGGGTAGCTAAAGCCCCGCTTTTTGCGCTCAATAATGCTTTGCGGAATATAGTCTTTGGCTATTTGCTTAAGCAAAAACTTCGCCTCTTTTGCCCTAGCTTCATTGGCATAGGCGCAAAATAGCACCCCTTTATCTAGTAGCGGCGTTCTAGCTTCAATCGTATGCGCCATGCTAGTGAGATCGAGTTTTTGCAAATAGAGGCTCTCCAAACGCACCCGAAGATCCAAAAATGTAAAAAAATCGATCTCTTTTCTCCATCCGCTCTCTTGCCACTCTTGCAAGAAAAGCTTCAAAAACTCCACCGACTCTCCATCGCGCACGTTTTGGCGCAAGAAGAGATTCTTTTGCAAATCGGTAAAAACCTCACAGCTTGAACGAAAAATGAGCTCATCGCTAAAGACTCGCTTATACCACTCCCACTCTTTATTGGGGCTAAAATGAGAGCGAAAGTAGTTTTTGAGCCAATTTTTGTATTTGAGATCCTTTGCTCTGTAGAGATCTAAAAACTCAAAATATTGCCGATAGCCCAAAAATATCTCATCTCCTCCCTCACCGCTCAATACCACTCTCAAGCCATCTTGTTTGATACGCTGCATCAAAAAATAGAGCGGCAGCGAGGCGCTATCGCCAATTGGCTCATCAAAATAATAAAGTAGCTTCTCAAAAACCTCAAAAAAGTCCTCTCTGCCAAAAATCACCTCGTGATGCTCGCTGCCGATATGCTTTGCCACCTCCTTAGCGTAGGGCAGTTCGCTATATTTTTGCTCTTTATAGCCAATAGAGTAGGTAGCAAGCTTTCCTTGCAGCCGTTTCGCTATAGCGCTTACAAAGGAGCTATCTACGCCGCCACTAAGCAGTGCCGCCACCTCGAAATCTCCCTGTAGTCGCTTCTCAATTGCACCAACAAGAGCCTCTTTGAGATCGCATTCTCTTCTTTGCAGCAAAGTATCAAAGCGCTTGATGGAGTAGCTTAAGCTTTGACACTCAAGCTCCAAAACTTCTCCGCCAAGAAGCTTATAAATGCCTTGATAAAAGCTCTCCCTGCCCGCTACGCTACCAAAGGAGAGGAAGCTACTTAGGGCTTTTTGATTGAATCTTGCTTCACTAATATAGGCAAGAATCGCTTTGATTTCAGAAGCGAAAATAAAAAACTCATCAGCTTTATAAAAATAGATCGGTTTTTTGCCAAAGATATCTTTGGCAAGATAGAGCCTCTTGCCATCAAAAAGCCCAAAAGCAAACATTCCTTGGAGTCTATTAAAATCTGGATAGCTTTTGAGAATCGCTTGGGTATCGTTGGAGGCTGCGAAATCTTTGTAGTTGTAGATCTCGCCATTGAAGATCACTACCTTGCCATCTTCACACATTGGCTGCTTGGCGTCGGGATCGAGGATATAGAGCCTATGGTGAAAGAGCAATATTCCATCACCCTCATACGCCCCGCAGCTATCTTGGCCTCTATGAACTAGCACTTTGGCTGCTTGCAAAGCCTTTGCTCTATCGAATTTTCCAACTATGCCAAAGATCGCGCACATTACTTTTTGGGATAAAACTGGGTTATGGAGTAGGCATCGCGCTTAATCTTTTGAGCACTATCATAATCATACTCTTCTAGATACTCATTGAGAACCTCCGCCATCACTTTAAGGCGATCCTCAATGCTAAGCTTGGGTAATTCCTTTTCTAAAAAAGTGTAGAGATCGCACTCTTGACTCTTGCACTTCTCATGCAAATCTTTTATATCCATCGCTTCTTCCTTAGCCACAGATATATACCAAAAGCTATGAGGATATTGAGTGCCCACACGGTAAAATAACCATATTTCCAGTGTAGTTCAGGCATATTGTCAAAGTTCATGCCATAATTGCCTACAATGAAGCTAAGTGGCAAGAAAATCAGCGTAATACCGGTGAGGCGCTGCATCGTCTGGTTCATACGGTTACTCATAAAGCCCATGAGCAGATTTTGCAAATAGCCCGTGCGATCTAGATAACTTTTGGACTCATTGATAAGAAAGCTTAAGTGCTCTTTGAGATCGATAAACTCAAATTTGAGTTTTTTTCGTATATTTGTAGGAAAATGATTGTAGAGCTTGTTGATCACATCATTTTCCAATACGCTCACTTTTGATATTCTATTCAGAGTTCTCCTAGCAAAGTAGAGGCTCTTTTGGATCTCCTCTTCATCAAACTCTTCGGCAAAAATGCTATCTTCTATGATTTCCAGCTTATCATCAATAAGATCGATAATTTGCATCGTGGCATCTATCAAAATATCCACAAGGGTATAGGTGGCATAAGGCAAGGAGTCGCCCTTTTTGTAGCGCCTGCGAAATCGTGCCACGAAGCGTTGGATCACATCTTTATCATCACA